>JADFTO010000223.1 GCA_022560215.1 Pseudomonadota bacterium
CTTGCCTTGTCCGCGCACCTGGACGAAACCTAGGGTCCCTCGAGCGAATGGAGCGAAGCTGACATGGCCGAAAGCAACCTTGCCGTTGGTCCGCGCCTGGACCCGCTCAAGTTCCGCGACCCCGACCTCACCGCCAAGGGGGAGAGGCGCGCCGTGGTGGCGCTGACCCGGCTCACCACCCTTTGGTTCAACACGGGCTCCCTTTGCAACATCACGTGCCGCAACTGCTACATGGAGTCCAGCCCGACCAACGACAGCCTGGCCTACCTGACCCTGGCCGACGTCGCGGGCTACCTGGACCAGATCCGGGGGTTCGATCTGCCGGTGGAGGAAATCGCCTTCACCGGCGGCGAGCCCTTCATGAACCGGGAGCTCCCGGCCATGCTGGGCGAGGCCCTGGAACGGGGCTACCGGGTCCTGGTCCTGACCAACGCCATGAAGCCCCTGCTCAACAAGCGGCCTGCCCTCGAGGACCTGGGCCGGCGTTTCGCCGGGCGCTTGACCCTTCGCGTCTCCATCGACCATTACACGCCGGCCAGGCACGAGGCCATCCGGGGCGAGGGCTCGTGGAAGCCCATGCTCGAGGGGCTCAAGTGGCTGGCCGTGAACGGCTTCCGCCTGGCCGTCGCCGGGCGCTCCCGCTGGGGGGAGAGCGACGCCGAGGCCCGCGCCGGCTACGCGCGGCTGTTCGCCGACGAGGACATCCCCGTGGACGCCAATGACCCGGCCGTCATGGTCCTTTTCCCGGAGATGGACGAGACCGCCGACGTGCCCGAGATCACGGTCTCCTGCTGGGACATCCTGGGCGTGGCGCCGGAGACCATGATGTGCGCCACCTCGCGCATGGTGATCAAGCGCAAAGGGGCGGACGGCCCCGTGGTCGTGCCATGCACGCTGCTGCCCTACGACCCCCAGTTCGAAATGGGCCGCGACCTGGGCCAGGCGGCGCGGCTGGTCAAGCTCAACCATCCCCACTGCGCCACCTTCTGCGTGCTTGGCGGCGCCTCGTGCAGCCCCGGCCCATGAGCGGTGACGGGGACGGGGTCCTGGATCTCGGCCCCGTCTCCGGCCCCGTCCTGGTCTTCGGCGGCCCCTACGGCAATCTCCAGGCCACCCTCGCTGTGCTCGCCCAGGCCCGGGACTTGGCCGCGGAGCGGATTATCTGCACCGGCGACGCGGTCGCCTATTGCGCCGAGCCTGAGGCCACGGTGGGGGCGCTCCGCGAGGCGGGGGTCCACGTGGTCATGGGCAACTGCGAGGAATCCCTCGGCTTCGACAAGGAAGACTGCGGCTGCGGCTTCGCCGAGGGCAGCGAGTGCGACCTGCTGTCGGCCCGCTGGATGGCTTATGCCCGCTCGGCCTTGAGCCCGGACTCCAAGGCCTGGATGCGGGCCCTGCCCCGGCGGCTCCGCTTGCGCCTCGGCGGGCGCCGGCTCTCGGTCATCCACGGCGGGGTGGCCGACATCAGCCGCTACGTCTTCGCCTCCACGGCCGAGTCCGAGAAGGCAAGCGAGCTCGACCGGCTTGATGCGGACGGCGCCCTCGGCGGCCATTCGGGCCTTCCCTTTACTTGCCTGGTCGGCTCCCGTCTCTGGCACAATCCCGGCGCCATCGGCATGCCCGCCAACGACGGCACGCCTCGGGTCTGGTATTCGGTCCTGGCCGAGACGCCCGATGGCGTTTCGATCAGCCACTTAGGACTCGACTACGACCATGGAGCCGCCGCCCGGGCCATGCGCACGAGCGCCCTGCCCGAGGCCTACGCCCGCACCATCGAGGACGGGCTTTGGCCCAACATGGACGTCATGCCAAGCCCTGAGCGCGCCCTTCGCGCGCGGCCCATCCGGCCCTGGTCCGTCCTCTGGCCCGCCGGCTAGGGCTCTAAAAACGGCGCCCGCGCCCCAAAAAGACCCCCGAATGGTCCCATTTTCGCCGCAATAGGCCACTTTCAGGCCACAGTCGCCGTTTAAGGACTCGGGTCATGATGTGCCGGCGCAAACCGATTTCCCCTTCGTCCGCAGAACGGCCCGGCCGGCCGCTCTAGAGAGGAGCGGCACCATGCGCACCATGAGTCTCGGCGCCTTCCTGACGGTGGAAACCGTGCTCCTATTGGTTCTCGCGGGGTGCGGCGCCGCCTTCGACTACGAGGGCCTGCGCCGGATGGAAGCGCCCGGCGACGGCTTCACCGCCCGGCTTGCCCGCGAATACAAGGACTTCGCCCTGTTCGAGGCGGACGAGATGTACGACTGGCCCGACGCCGCCCACTTCGGGGAAAAGGCCCTGGCCGCGGCCCAGGGCGAGGCCCCGGCGCCGGAACCGATCGGCGCCTGGCGCCTGCCCGCTGACCTGGTCGACGAGATGACCCGGGCCCGCCGCCGCCTGATCTCGGCCCTTGATGCGGGCGCCAGGCAAGCCGCCCCCGGGGCCGCCGCCCGCGGTCAGGCCCGGTTCGACTGCTGGCTGGAGCAGCAGGAGGAAAACTGGCAGGCCGACCACATCAAGCGCTGCCGCGACGGCACTTTCGCGGCCCTGGAGAAGATGGAAAAGGCCGTCGCCGCCTGGAATCCCGGCGGCCACCCGGCGCTCCGGCCCGCGGTGCTGCCGGGAGACGGATCTCGACCGAAAGCCTTCTTGGTGTTCTTCACCTTCGACGGCGACTCTCTTCTTGCCGACGGCATGGCGGCCATGGATGCCGTCGCCGAAGCCGCCAAGTCCGGCGTGCCGGTCAGCATCGGCGTCGGCGGCCACGCCGACCGCGCCGGGCCGGATCGCTACAATATGGATCTGTCCCTGCGGCGCGCCGAGACCGTCAGCAGGGCGCTCGCCGAGCGCGGCGTGGACCGGGCCCTGATCACCGTCAGCGCCCACGGGGAAAGCCACCCCAGGATCGCCACCCCCGACGGCGTCCGCGAGCCCCGCAACCGCCGGGTCGAAGTCACCATCAGTCCCGCCCCGGCCCTCTAGCGAAGCTGACTCTCATCCTCCCTGGGCCGACCTGGGGGAGGCGGGAAGGCCCGCCTCCCCGCTTTTTCCACGCCCTAGATTCTACTTTTGGCCGCTCACTGCCTGAGCGGGCCTGTCGCATGTTTCCATTAATACCTGCGGCCCTTAAAAAGGACCGCTGGGCGTTCAAGCGCCACGCAGGCTCACGGCGCATAAGCGCCGGCGCGCGGTCACGCTTGCCAAAGGGCGATGAGTCAAGCTCAACGCCCTTTGGTATAACCTGGATAATTCCCTAGTGTCCCGAATCCGAAATTCGTATCATCGAATTTCGGTTTCGAAAGGACACTAACATATTGATTCTAGTGTGATTCAGATTCCAAAATTCAGCCCTCTTAATGGGCTGGATTTTGGAACCATCACACTAGGGATTCATCGATATTCTTCTGGCAGGAAGAACAAAGAATCTTGCTCCTCGCTGATGCTTCCGTGGCACTCGGCGCAGAAATCGACCTTTGCCGCATTGGGCCGCCCGGTCACACCATAGATGGCGCCATTCGGCATGATCATGCTGTAACGCCAGTCGTCGGTTCCGGGACTGAAGCCCGCCTCCATCTTTTCCATGATGAACAGCGGACCGGGCTGCACGGCGGCTTGCCCGGCGCAGGGTTGGGCGGCGCAAGGATTGGCGGCGCAGGGATTGGCGGCGCAGGGCTGGGCGGCGCAGGGATTGGCGGCGCAGGGCTGGGCGGCGCAGGGCTGGGCGGCGCAGGGCTGGGCGGCACAAGGATTTGCAGCACACGGATTGCCGGACGCCACCAGAAAGCTGTCCTTGGCCAACACCGACCCCACCGGCATCACGCCGGCCTTCTCGAACTTGCCATAGGCCTTGGCAACTTCGTTAGCGTAGTTGTTGACGAAGCGCCCGCCATGGGTTTCGGAAACGTACGGGGTCTTGTTGTAGCGCCTCCATTGGAAGTAGGCGGTGGCGACAGGATGGCCGGACTTGGCGTAACCGGCCCGCAACGCCTTCTTAATTCCCTGGTACGCGGCCGCGGCCGCGGCGTCTGTCAACTTGGCGGCGGCGGCCGGCGCGCACGGGTTCTTGGCCGCGCATGGATTGGCCGCGCATGGATTGGGGGCGCACGGATTGGGGGCACACGGATTGGCTGCGTTGGCCTCCATTGCCACTCCGGAGACGGTCAAAACGCCGATAAAGAACACAGCGGCCACGTTCCGCAGGGGCTTGCTGCGCGAAGGCTTCATAACAGATACTCCTCTTGCCTCAGTTTTTCTTAGGCGCGCAGGGGTTCTT
>JADFTO010000224.1 GCA_022560215.1 Pseudomonadota bacterium
CCTGCCACGGCTTGCAGTTCTGGCACGCGGACGTGAAGGGCGCGCTGGTGCCCATCGACGGCTACCGCCAGAAATTAAGGGTGGAATTGCGCTAGAGAACTATCCGGTCAGTTGGAACCACCGGGATGATTTTGCGTCGTGGACGTCGTTGCCCGCCCCTTGTGATGGTCCACCATCTCTTGACGCGGACCTCCCGCTACCAGCCGGTGCGGTGCGGCATGGGTCAGGCGGCCGCTTCCATCAGCCCCACGAACCTTTCGAACAGGTAGTGTGAGTCCTGGGGGCCGGGCGAGGCTTCCGGGTGGTACTGGACCGAGAACACGGGCCGGCCGTCGAGGCGGATGCCCTCGCAGGTGCCGTCGAACAGCGACACGTGGGTCTCGGTGACGCCCTCGGGCAGGCTTTCGCGCTCCACCACGAAGCCGTGGTTCTGGCTGGTGATCTCCACCTTCCCCGTCTGCAGGTCCTTGACCGGGTGGTTGGCCCCCCGGTGGCCGAGGTGCATCTTGGACGTCCGCGCCCCCAGCGCCAGCGCCAGCAACTGGTGGCCGAGGCAGATGCCGAACACGGGCAGGCCGGATTCCAAAAGTCCCTTTATCATGGGCACCGCGTAGGCGCCGGTCGCCGCCGGGTCGCCCGGGCCGTTGGCGAGGAAGACCCCGTCCGGGCGGTGGCCCAGCACCTCTTCGGCCGTGGACCGGGCCGGCACCACGGTGACCCGGCAGCCGGCGGCGGCCAGGCAGCGCAGGATGTTGAGCTTGGCCCCGAAGTCGACGGCGACCACGTGGAAGCGGGGGCTCTCCACGACGCCGTAGCCCGAGCCCAACGACCAGCGGGTCTGCTCCCAGGCGTAGGTCTGGGTGCAGCTCACCTCTTGGGCCAGGTCCATGCCCTCCAGCCCGGGCCAGGCACGGGCGCGGGCCAGCAGGCCGTCCAGGTCCGGCTCGCCGCCGTTGGCGATGGCCCCCTTGGGCGCCCCGCCGTCGCGGATGCGCCGGACCAGGCGGCGGGTGTCCACGCCCGTCAAGGCGACGATGCCGTTGGCCCGCAGCCAGGCGTCCAGATGACCATCGGCGCGCCAGCTGGCGGGCTCGGTGATATCCGCGCCGAGAACGCAGCCCAGGACCGCCGGGGTCTTGGTCTCCAGGTCTTCGGTGTTGACGCCGACGTTGCCGATGTGGGGGAAGGTGAAGGTGATGATCTGCCCGGCGTAGGAGGGATCGCTGAGGATCTCCTGGTATCCGGTGATCGAGGTGTTGAAGCAGACCTCGCCCACCGCCACGCCCTCGGCGCCCGCGCCCCTTCCCTTAAAAACCGATCCGTCCTCCAGGACCAAAACGGCGCCGGGCGGACGGGAGCCGGCCGGGGCCGGCGCGGGGGACACTTCATCTTCCGACATTGAGGGCGGGCAACTCGGCGGCGAAAAGGGCGGGCAACTCGGCGGCGATCCCGGGACGGGGGTGTCCGGGGCTTGTCTTAAGCAAATGCCGAAGCGCCGTCAAGAAGCAAAAACGGTGCCCCTGCCGCCACCCCTCTCAAACTAATTTTTAATTATTCCAATGGGTTAGCTACCTTCTAAGATTTTTGCATTTTGGCGCGTTTTTCTGTAACGTCCCCCGTTCCCCAAAAACCACGGGATCGGCCCATGCTGCGCGCACGCCTGAAAGACGCCCTGAAGTCGTCCATGAAGAAGAGGGACGAGCTCTGCGTCAACACCCTGCGCCTGATCCTGGCGGCGCTGAAGGACCGGGACATCGCGGCCCGGTCCAAGGGCAAATCGGAAGAAATCGGCGACGACGAGATCCTCGGCCTGCTGCAGTCCATGATCCGCCAGAGGCGCGAAAGCATCGAGCAGTTCGAAAAGGGCGGGCGCCAGGAACTGGCCCGCCAGGAGGCCGAGGAAATCGCCATCATCGAACAGTTCATGCCGGTCCAGCTGGAAGCCGAAGAGATGGTCCAGGCCATCGACGCCGTGCTGGAGGAAGTGGGAGCCAAGACCCTCAAGGACATGGGACCCGCCATGGCCGCGCTGAAGGAGAAGTACGCGGGCCGCATGGACTTCGCCAAGGCCAGCGCCCAGGTCAAGGAACGGCTCGGCTGACTCTTTAATCCCGGCATTCCCCTGGACGTGCGGGGGCGCCTCAGTCCTCCAGGCCGAGGAGCGAGCGGGCGAAGGCGCGGGGCTCGAAGGGACGCATGTCGTGCAGGCCCTCGCCGACGCCGACGGCGTGCACGGGGAGTGCGAACCTCTCGGCCAGGGCCACCAAGACGCCGCCCTTGGCCGATCCGTCCAGCTTGGTCAGCACCAGGCCGGTGACGTCCACCGAGTCGCGGAACGCCTCCACCTGGGCATGGGCGTTCTGGCCGATGGTGGCGTCCATCACCAGGACGCGGTCATGGGGGGCGCCCGCGTCGATCTTGCCCAGCGCGCGGACCATCTTCCGCAGTTCCGCCATCAGGTCCGCCTTGTTGTGGAGCCGGCCCGCCGTGTCGATCAGCAGGACGTCCGCGCCGTCCTTGCGGGCGCCCTCGAGGGCGTCGTAGGCGAGGCCCGAGGCGTCGGCCCCGGGCTCCCCCGCGAACACAGGGCAGCCCGCCCGTTCCCCCCACACCTGGAGCTGCTCGACGGCGGCGGCGCGGAAGGTGTCGCCGGCGGCCAGCACCACGGACAGGCCCTCGTCGGCGAAGCGCTTGGCCAGCTTGGCGATGGTCGTGGTCTTGCCGCTGCCGTTGACGCCGCAGACCAGGATGACATGGGGTTTTCGCGACGCATCAACGGTCATGGGCCGGGCGACGGGGGCGAGGATTTGGGCGATCTCTGCGGCCAGGGCTTCCCGCACCCCGCCCTCGTCCAAGTCCGCCGCCCGGGGGTTTCCGGCCAAGGACCGGGTCAGCCGCGCCGCCGTGGCGGCGCCCAGGTCGGCGGTGATCAGCACCTCTTCCAGCTCGGCGAGCAGGGCCTGGTCAAGCTTGCCCTTGGCGAGAAGGCCCGCGATGCCGCCCTTGAGCTTGTCCGAGGTCCGGCCGAGCCCGCGCCGGAGCCGGCCCAGCCAGGTGGCGTTTTCGTTCATGCCGCCTTGCGGGCGGTCAACTGGCGGCCGGCGACGCCGTCGATGTAGACCTCGACGACGCGGCCCGGGGGGGCGTCGAAAGCGAGCCTGACCGGGGCGTAATGGGGGCAGCGGCCCAACCGCGCGCCCTCCACCAGGACCGGGGCCACATGGCCGACGCGGCTTTTAAGGAAACGGTCGAGCGCGCTCTCGCCCGCGGCCCTGAGCCGAGCCGCCCGCTCCTTGCGCACGTCGCCCGGCACCTGTGGCATGCGCTCAGCCGGCGTCCCCGGCCGGGGGGAGAAGGGGAAGACATGGAGGTAGGTCAGGCCCAGCTCGTCCACGGCCGACAGGGTATTTTCGAACATGGCGGCGCTTTCGGTGGGGAAGCCGGCGATCAGGTCGGCGCCGAAGACCACGTCGGGGCGGGCCAGCCGCAGCCTCCGGCAGAGGTCCCGGACGCCGGCCCTGGTGTGGCGCCTTTTCATGCGCTTCAGCACCATGTCGTCGGCGGCCTGCAGGCTCAGGTGCACGTGGGGCATGAGCCGGGGCTCGGCGGCCAGCAGCCCGATCAGGTCCCGATCGACGGCCGCCGGGTCCAGGGAACTCAGGCGCAGCCGCCGGAGTCCAGGCACGGCCTCGAGCAGGCGGCCGGCCATGGCCCCCAGGGTGGGGCGGCCGGGCAGGTCCGCCCCGTAGGACGCGATGTCGATCCCGGTCAGCACCAGTTCCGCGAAGCCCGCATCCACCAGGTGCTCCGCCTGGCGGACGATGGCGGCGATGGGCAAACTGCGGTTGGGCCCGCGGGCGAAGGGAATGATGCAGAAGGTGCAGCGGTGATCGCAGCCCTGCTGGACCTGGACGAAGGCCCGCGCCCGGTCCTCGGGCCCGTCCACCAGGGGCACGGCGACGGGTTCCCTGGACACCGCCGATACCCGGACCGGGTCGGTGCCGGCGAGGTGGATACCGTCCAGCTTTTCGGCATTGCCGAGCACCCTGTCGACCTCCTCCATGGCGGCGAAATCGGCGGGAGCAAGCTGGGCGGCGCAGCCGGTGACGATGATCCGCTTCTTCGGGTGCTCGCGCCGGGCCCGGCG
This sequence comes from Pseudomonadota bacterium, assembly GCA_022560215.1. Classification (GTDB taxonomy): domain Bacteria; phylum Pseudomonadota; class Alphaproteobacteria; order Rhodospirillales; family 2-02-FULL-58-16; genus JADFTO01. The sequence continues at coordinate 4,148 of JADFTO010000224.1, forward strand.
GATGGCTTGGCGGGCCTGGCGCTGGGCCTCGGCGGTGACGGCGCAGGTATTGATGATGACGGCGTCCCGGAGCCCGGCGGCGCGGGCCACGCTCGCCATG
>JADFTO010000225.1 GCA_022560215.1 Pseudomonadota bacterium
CTGGCCAGCTTGCGGACCAGGTCGGCATCTATGTCGGGTTTCTTGTCGGTCATTGATTCCGGTCCACATGAAGTATCCGGTTGGGGCCGTTGATGACGAGGATCTTCGGGATCATGGGGGCTAAAGTGATTTTCAGGGAAATGGAAAGCGATTTATAGCACGCGGGCGGGGGCGGGGAACACTCCGTTTGCCCCCCCGCCCGCCGCCGCCGGCAGGCGGGGCCGCCCCGGCGTCGATTAACCCCCTGGCGGGCGGGCCCCCGATGACCCATATTACCTGCCGGGGGAGGGCCTTGCCCCCCGGCCCGCGCGGTGGGAGTGACGGCTATGCGATTGACCATCAACGGCGAAAGCCGGAGTTTCGAGCCTCCCTTGACGGTGGACGGGCTTCTCGGGCGCATCGGCCTGGACGCCGCCAAGGTGGCCGTGGAACGCAACCTGGAGATCGTGCCCAGGTCCCTTTACGGCACCCTATCCCTCGACGACGGCGACAGGCTGGAAATCGTCCACTTCATCGGCGGCGGCAACGACGACGCATCCGCCGTAGCCAGCGGCGGCGATTCCTTCCAGCTTGCCGGCCGCGCCTTCCTCTCGCGGCTCATCGTCGGCACCGGCAAGTACAAGGACTTCGAGCAGACCCGCGACGCCATAGAGGCGTCCGGCGCCGAAATCGTCACGGTGGCCGTGCGCCGGGTCAACATCAGCGATCCCGGCCAGCCCATGCTGGTGGACTACGTGGACCCCAAACGCTTCACGTACCTGCCCAACACGGCCGGCTGCCACACCGCCGAGGACGCCTTGCGCACCCTGCGCCTGGCCCGCGAGGCGGGGGGCTGGGAGCTGGTCAAGCTGGAGGTCCTGGACGACGGGAAGACCCTCTATCCGCGCATGGTGGAGACCCTGGAAGCCGCCGAGACCCTGGTCAAGGAGGGCTTCAAGGTCATGGTCTACTGTTCCGACGACCCGATCCTGGCCAAGCGCCTGGAGGACCTCGGCTGCGTCGCCATCATGCCGCTGGCCGCCCCCATCGGCTCGGGCCTGGGCGTCCAGAACCCGGTCAACATCCGCCTCATCGTGGAGCAGTCCGAGGTGCCGGTGATCGTGGACGCGGGCGTCGGCACCGCGTCCGACGCCGCCGTGGCCATGGAATTGGGGTGCGACGGGGTGCTCATGAACACCGCCATCGCCGAGGCCAAGGACCCCATCCTGATGGCGCGGGCCATGAAGCTGGCGGTGGAATCGGGACGGCTGGCGTATCGGGCCGGGCGGATGGCGAAAAAGCGCTACGCCGACCCCTCGTCCCCCCTCGGCGGCCTGATCTAGGGTGCTAGCTTAAAAACTGCCCGGAATAATACCAGCGGCCCTTTGGTATAACTTGTCTCGCCCTTCGAGACGGCCCTTCGGGCCTCCTTGAGGTGTGAGGCGCGCTTGGCAAGGGTGCCCGGCGCGGTCCCCCCGGGTTTCTAATTGTTCGGCTTGGCCGGCGGGAGCAGGAAGGCCGGCGTGTGCCGGCCCATGCCGACCACCTGCCCGTCGGCCTGTTCATTCCTGACGGGCCGTTCATCGCGGCCTTTTTCCCGTTCTGGCCGCTCATCGCGGCTTTTTTGCTGCTCTGGCCGCCCTTCCAGGCCTTGTTGCCCGTCGCGGGGCTTCCCCTTGCCGCGCCGCCGCCGCCGCCGGCGCTTGGGTTGAGAGGGGTCGCCGGGCTCCGCGAGATCGGGGGCTGCGGGTCCGGGAGTTCCGGGTTGGCGCTGAGCGGGCTCCGAAGGCTTGACGGGCTCAGCCCCGCCGGCCGCCGGGGCTTCCTCGCCGGCGAAGGGGATTTTCTTGCCGATGAGCCTGAAGATGGCGGCCAGGTACTTGGAATCCTCCGGCGTCGTGATGGTGAAGGCGTGCCCCGTCAGCCCGGCGCGTCCGGTGCGGCCGATCCGGTGCACGTAATCCTCGGCGTGGCTGGGGACGTCGAAATTGATGACGTGGCTCATGTTCACGATATCCAGGCCGCGGGCGGCCACGTCGCTGCACACCAGGAGCTGGAAATCGCCTTTCTTGAAGCGGCCGAGGGTTTCCATGCGCGCCGATTGCGCCATGTCCCCGTGCAGCTGGGCGGCGTTGAACCCGTGACGGACGAGGGAGCGGTGGACGACGCCCACGTCCCGCTTGCGGTTGCAGAAAACCAGCGCGTTCTTCACCCGCTCGGACTTGACCAGGCGGCGAAGGGCCGCCCGCTTCTCCTTCTGGCCGCCGCCCGGGCGGTCCCCGTGGTGCACCATGACCAGGGCCTGGATGACGGTTTCGGCGGGCGTCGCCGGCGGCGAGACGGAGATTTCCCGGGGATTGGTGAGGAAGGCGTCGGCCAGGCGGCGGATCTCGGGCGGCATGGTGGCCGAGAAGAAAAGGGTCTGGCGGAACTTAGGGATGAAGGTGACGATGCGTTCCACGTCGGGGATGAACCCCATGTCCAGCATGCGGTCGGACTCGTCGATGACCAGTATCTTGACGTCGATGAGCAGCAGCTTCCCGCGCTCGAACAGATCCAGCAGCCTTCCCGGCGTGGCGATCAGCACGTCGACCCCGCGGTCGATGACGCGCACCTGGTCGGCGAGCGACACCCCGCCGATCAGCAGGGCCTTGGAGAGCTTGTGGTACTTGCCGTAGACCTCGAAGTTGTCGGCCACCTGGGCGGCCAGTTCCCGGGTCGGCTCCAGGATCAGGGAGCGGGGCATGCGCGCCTTTGCCTGGCCGGCCGCCAGCTTGTCGATCATGGGCAGGGTGAAGGACGCGGTCTTTCCGGTGCCGGTCTGGGCGCAGCCGAGGATGTCCAGCCCTTGGATGACCAAGGGGATGGCTTGTTCCTGTATGGGCGTGGGAGTCTCGTAGCCCGCGTCGGCGACGGCGCGCAGGACATCCTCGCTCAGGCCGAGATCGGAAAATTTCATTCAGATGACCGGCGACCGGTCTCTCTTCCGCAGAATGGACACGCCGGATATATAGAGCACTATCCGGCAAGTTGGAATAAATTTGATGGGAGCAAATCGGTTCATCCGGGCAGGCGCGGCGCGGCGCCCCGAGGCCCGGCCCCTTGACCGGCAGAGACAAGATGGGCAAACCCTCTCTCCGGGGTTAACGATCCCGGGGCCGTCCCCGGGGATTGGAGCGGGTTCTTAAAGGAGAACAGGCCATGGCCGGACAGATCCTGCCCTACCGGGGCGTCATGCCCACCATCGCGGACGGCGTATTCGTGGCGCCGACGGCGTCGGTCATCGGCGACGTGGAGATCGGTCCCGAGTGCGGCATCTGGTTCGGCGTCACCATTCGCGGCGACATGAACGTGATCCGCATCGGCCGGCGCTCCAACATCCAGGACGGCACCATGATCCACGTGGATTCCGTAATCTACGGCACCTTCATCGGCGACGACGTCACCATCGGCCACGGCGCCATCGTTCATGCCTGCACCCTGGAGGACGGCTGCTTCATCGGCATGGGGGCTACCGTGATGGACGGCGCCGTGGTCGAGAGCAAGGCCATGGTCGCCGCTTGCGCCCTGGTGACGCCCGGCAAGCGGGTGAAAAGCGGGGAGCTGTGGGCCGGCGTCCCGGCCAAGTTCATGCGTCCCCTGGCCCAGGAAGACCTGGACTACATGGCCCAGGTGCCGCCCAACTACGCCAAGCTGGCCAAGGAATACCTGGAGGCCGGCATCTGAACGCCGGGGGGAAGGAGCCGGTGACAGGGGGGCTGGTCGAAAAGGTGCTCGGCGGGGAGGCGCGGGCCATCGCCAGGATGATATCCCGTGCCGAGGAGGGGTTTGCCGATTCGCGCCCGGACCTGGCCGAGATCTTCCACCACACCGGCCGGGCCCACGTGGTCGGCCTCACCGGCGTCCCGGGCAGCGGCAAATCGACCCTGGCCGGCGCGCTGACGCTGGCCGTCCGCTCTTCGGGGCGCAAGGTGGGAATCATCGCCGTCGATCCCTCGAGCCCCTTTTCCGGCGGCGCCATCCTCGGCGACCGCATCCGCATGGCCGGTCTTGCCGGCGATCCCGGCGTCTTCATCCGCACCATGGCCACCCGGGGCGTCATGGGCGGCCTGGCCCGGGCCAGCCTGAACGCCGTCGACATCCTGGACGCCGCCGGCTTCGACGTGATCATCGTGGAGACCGTGGGCGTCGGCCAGGACGAGGTCGACGTGGTGCAGGCGGCCCACACCATCGTGGTGGTCTCGGCGCCCGGGCTCGGCGAC
>JADFTO010000226.1 GCA_022560215.1 Pseudomonadota bacterium
ACCCCAGGGCCGTGAGCCGGGGCTCGGCGGCGAGCCGCCCATCGGTGTCGAGAACCACGGTGACCACCAGGACTCCGTTGAAAAGCGCGCGCTTGCGCCCGCGCATGGCCTCCCCGTCTATCTTGATGAGACGCTTGCCGTCGAGCGTCAGGCGGCCCGTGGGAACCCGCTCCACGATGGCCGCCGGGCCGGGGCCGAGGCGCACCATGGCCCCGTTCTCCGCCACCACGGTTTCCGGGACCTGGCATTCGCGTGCCAGGCTCGCGTGCTCCACCATGTGGCGCAGCTCGCCGTGCACCGGAACGGCGATGCGGGGGCGCACGAACTGGTACATCTCCACCAGCTCGTCCCGGGCCGGATGGCCCGACACGTGGACCATGTGGTCCCGTTCGGTGATGATGCGCACGCCCAGCGCCGTCAGGCGGTTCTGCAGCCGGGCGATGGCGGCTTCGTTGCCGGGGATGACGCGGGCCGAAAAGATCACCGTGTCGCCCTCTTCCAGGGTCACGTGGGCGTGGCTGCCGTTGGCGATGCGCGCCAGGGCGGCCCTGGGATCGCCCTGGCTGCCGGTGCAGATGATCAGGGCCTTGTCCCGGGGCAGGAATCCGACCTCGTCCTCGGCGAGGAAGGCCGGCGTCGAGGCCAGGTAGCCGTTTTCCCGGGCCGCCGCGTCGAAGCGCCTGAGGGAACGCCCGGCGAGCCCGGTGTTCCGCCCGTTGGCGGCGGCGGCCGCCGCGATGGTCTCCAGGCGCGCCACGTTGGACGAAAAGCAGGAGACGGCGACGCGGCCCCCGCATCCGCCAATGATGTCGGTGAGGCTGGCCAAGAGGTCGCTTTCCGAACCCGAGGCGCCGGGAACGAACACGTTGGTGGAATCGCAGACCATGGCCAGGACGCCCTCTTCGCCCACCCGGCGCAAGGCGTCCTCGTCCGCCGTCGGGCCGATCACTGGGCCGGGATCCAGCTTCCAGTCCCCCGTGTGGAGCACGGTGCCGAGGGCCGTGCGGATGGCGATGGCGTTGGGTTCGGGGATGGAATGGGTGAGCGTGATGAGCTCCAGATCGAACGGCCCGATGGTGAAACGCCCGCTCATGGGGACCTCGATGATCTCGGGCCTGACCCCAACCTCGTCCAGCTTGCGCTTCAACACCGAGTGGGTGAACGGGGTCGCGTAGACGGGGCATTGCAGGCGCTCCCACAGGTAGGGAACGGCGCCAAGGTGGTCCTCGTGGGCATGGGTCAGCACCAGCCCCTCCAGGCGGTCCCGGCGTTCGGCGATGAAGGCGGGATCGGGCATGATCACGTCGGCGCCGGGCTGGGCGTCGCCGCCGAAGGTGACGCCGAGGTCCACCATCAGCCAGCGCCGCTTGCCCGGCGGCCCGAAACCGTAGAGGTTGAGGTTCATGCCGATCTCGCCGGCGCCGCCCAGCGGCAGGAAGACGAGCTCGTCGCTCATGCCTTGGTGTTCAGGCGATGGATGGAATAAAGCCCTCTCAGCGTCAGGTCCGGATCGATGTGGCTTATGTAGACGGTGTATTCCGCGAACAGCGGCGCCAGGCCGCCCGTGGCGATGACCTCCATGTCGGTCCCGGCCTCGTCGCGGATGCCCTTCACCAGTCCCTCGATCATGCCGATGTAGCCCCAGAATATGCCCGATTTCATGGCCTCGATGGTGCCCTTGCCGATGATATGGTCCGGCTTTTTTATGGCCACGCGCGGCAACTGGGCGGCGGCCTTGTGCAGGGCCTCGAGCGACAGGTTGACGCCGGGCGCGATGACCCCGCCCGCGTAGTTGCCGTCCTTGTCCACCACGTCGAAGGTGGTCGCGGTGCCGAAATCGAGCACGATCAGCGGGCAGCCGTAGCTTTCCTGGGCGGCGACGGCGTTGACCAGCCGGTCGGCGCCCACCTCGTCGGGCCGCTCCACCAGCACGCCGATGCCGATATCGACGCCCGCTTCCCCCACCACCAGGGGATCGCACCCGAAATACTTGCGGCACAGGGTCTTCAGGCCGAACAGGGTGGCCGGCACCACGGTGGCGACGATGGCCGCCTTGATGTCGGCCGGCTTCACCCCCTGCAATTCCATGAGCTGGGTCAGCCAGATTCCGAACTCGTCGGCGGTGCGTTCGGTGTCGGTGGAGGAACGCCAATCGCCGACGAGCTTTCCGTCCTCGTCGAAGACGGCGAAGATGGTATTTGTGTTGCCCGAATCTATGGCCAGAAGCATGTCCACCCTCACCTGAAAAAGACGTCGCCGGCGGCGATGCGGCGGTCCCCGTCCGGCCCTTCAAGGATCAGGGTCCCGTCATCGTCCAGGCCGGTGAAGATGCCGGTAACGGTCTCGCCCGGGAGCCTGACGCTGATTTCCTCGTCCAAGCCCCGGGCGCGCTGGAGCCAGTGGGCGCGAATGGGACCGAATCCTTCGGCCCGCCACCGGTTGTACCAGGCCAGGAAGTGGCGGCAGAAGGCTTCCAGCATATCCTCGACCGTGACCCCTGGCGAGCCCTGCTCCCACAGGGAGGTGGCGGGGAAATCCGTGTTCGCCGGATAGTGGGCGACGTTGATGCCGACCCCCAGCACCAGCCAGTCGGTCCCTAAGGTCTCGAGGAGGACTCCCGCCACCTTGGCATCGCCCAGAAGGACGTCGTTGGGCCACTTGCACCAGGCCTCCAGCCCGGGCAGGACGAGGCTGCCGATGGCGTCGTAGATGGCGAGCCCGGCCACGAACCCGATCTCGGCCGCCTGGCCCGGCGGGCACGCCGGTCTGAGCAAGAGGGAACAATAGAGGTTGCCCTCGGGCGAATCCCAGCTCCGGCCGCGGCGGCCCCGGCCCGCCGTCTGGGCCCGCGCCCAGACCAGGGTCCATTCATCGGCGGCGCCGTCTTCCGCCAGGCGCTTGACCTCGTCATTGGTGGACTCGACGGTGTCCAGGCACACCAATCGGTAAAGCGGCGGCGGCCGGGGAGTGCGTGATGTCATCCGGCGAAAAGGGCCGCCGCCGCGCTCGCGGCGCTGGACAGGATGGGCGACGGCAGCGCGATAAAGAACACGATCACCAGGCTGGTCCCCGCCAGCACGAGCCCGATCTCCCGCCCGATGGGCCGGTCCAGGGGTTCTTCGCTCACATCGAAATACATGACCTTGACGATGCGCAGGTAATAGAAGGCGGCGACGATGCTGGAGAGCACGCCGATCACCGCCAGGGTATATTGGCCGGCCTCGATGGCGGCGAGGAAGATGTAGAACTTCCCGAAGAAGCCGGCGAAGGGCGGGATGCCGGACATGGAAAACATGAACACGGCCATGGCCAGGGCCACCAGGGGATGGCTCCTGGACATCCCGGCCAGGTCGTCGATGCCCTCCACCATGCGGCCGCCCCGGACCATGCACAGGATACAGGTGAAACAGCCGAGGTTCATGAACAAATAGATGGCCATGTAGATCATGATGCCGCGGACGCCGGTCTCGTTGCCCGCCGCCAGGCCGATCAGGGCGTAGCCGACGTGGCCGATGGAGCTGTAGGCCATCAGGCGCTTGATGTTGCGCTGGTTGATGGCGGCGAAGGCGCCGAGCACCATGGAGGCGATGGACACGAACAGCACGATCTGCTGCCACTGGTCCGCCAAGTCGCCGAAGGGCCCCACCAAGACGCGCACGAAAAGCGCCATGGCGGCGATCTTCGGCCCCACCGAGAAGAAGGCGGTGACCGGCGTCGGGGCGCCCTCGTAGACGTCCGGGGTCCACATGTGGAAGGGCACGGCCGAAATCTTGAAGGCGAGCCCCGCCAGGATGAAGACGACGCCGACGACCAGCCCGACGGCCGGCTCGCCCGCCTCCTGCAAACGAACCGCAAGCTCATCGAACGAGGTGGTGCCGGCGAAGCCGTAGACCAGCGAGCTGCCGTAGAGAAGCAAGCCCGACGCCAGGGCGCCGAGGACGAAATACTTGAGCCCGGCCTCCGTCGAGCGCGTGTCGTCCCGCTGGAAGGCGGCGATCACGTAGAGGGACAGGCTCTGTATCTCCAGGCCCAGGTAAAGGGAGATCAGGTCGTTGGCCGAAATCATCATCATCATGCCGACGGTGGCGAGCAAGATGAGCACGGTGAACTCGAAGCGGGCGATTCCCAGGCGTTCCATGTAGCCCCGGGAGATGATGATGGCCAAGGCCGA
>JADFTO010000036.1 GCA_022560215.1 Pseudomonadota bacterium
TCAGGCCTTTGTCGCATTCGGCAGCCCGGCAACTCTGAGCGTGTTCGGTGACATCGCCTTCCTTATGGTCGGCGCCGGTGATGCCCTTGCCGCCGTGGCGCTGTCGTCGATACGAGGTGACGGGCTGGCGCTTGATGTAGCCGCTGAGGGATTGTCCTTTCAGGGTTACGCCCATGGACTTGATGACGACTTTGCTCCCCTTGCCGAGCACCTTCCTCAACTTGTCGCCTTGCTTTTGCCATTTCTGGATATAGGGTTTCCAGTCGCCATTGTGACGTCTCTCGACGTATCTGGTCACGCTCTCGTGGCTGAGGTTGTTCCACCATCCCACCTGCGGAAAAGGGTCGCAAACCTGGGCGCCCGCGGGCCGGGCGGCGGCGGCCAGCGCCAGGACCAGGAAAAGGCTCTTTAGCGGATATCCTCGAGGCATGATTCTCACGATCTAACAATTGAGAATGCAAGTCAATCGCCGGACCGCCGCTGTGATGAGGATCACAGAAGGTCTTTCGACGCCCCCGCCGCCGATGTGACGCCGGGCGTCCTCAGGAATGATACTCCTTGTACCAGCGGACGAAAAGGGGGAGTCCCTCGTCTATGGTTGTTTTTGGTTCGAATCCGAAATCCCTTCGGGTGTCGTCGATGTCGGCGCAGGTTTCCTTCACGTCGCCCGCCTGCATGGGTTGGAACTTGATTTCGGCCTTGCGCCCCAGGGCCTCCTCCAGGATGGAGATGAAACGCATCAGGGGCTCCGAGATGTTGTTGCCGATGTTGTAGAGGCGCCCCGGCGCCCGGCCGGCTTCCGGCGGCCGGTCGAGGCAACCGAGCACGCCGGCCACGATGTCGTCGATGTAGGTGAAGTCTCGGCGCATGTCGCCGTCGTTGAACACCTCGATGGGCTCGCCGGCGAGGATCTTGCGGGTGAAGATGAAGGCCGCCATGTCGGGCCGCCCCCAGGGCCCGTAGACGGTGAAAAAACGAAGCCCGGTCAGGGGCATCCCGAAAAGGCTTTCATAGGCGTGGCTGATCATCTCCATGGATTTCTTGGTGGCGGCGTAGAGGGAAAGGGGCCGGTCCACCCGGTCGGCGGTGGAATAGGGCAGCTTGTCGTTGGCGCCGTAAACGGAAGACGAGGACGCATAGACCACATGTTCGAGGCGTTCCAGCCGGCGGCAGGCCTCGAGCACCACCAGATACCCCTCCAGGTTGGTGCGGATGTAAGCGTATGGGTTGACCAGCGAATAACGCACGCCTGCCTGCGCCGCCAGGTGGATCACCCGGGTGACGTCCCCGTGTTGCCTGATGAGGGCCTCCATGGCGTCCCGGTCGGCGATGTCCAGCTTGTGGAAGGTGAAGCCGCCCTCTCCTTCCAGGTTCTTCAACCTGGCCTCCTTCAACGACACGTCGTAATAGTCGTTGAGGTCGTCGACGCCGATCACCCGCTCGCCGCGTTCGAGCAATGCCAGCGACGTGTGATAACCGATGAATCCGGCCGCGCCCGTGACCAGGATCGTCATTGTCTCTGCACCAATCCTAACTTCGCCGCCACCCTATAGCGGCTTCGGTCCCGGAAATCATCCCCCCAGGGCCCCCGCCCGATCCTAGAGCACGAACCATAACAGAAAGGGCAGGGTCAGGAAGGACAGGGCCGTGGAAACGACCACCATGCCGGCCACCTCTTCGGGCGAGCGGTCGTAACGCTGGGCGAACAGGTAGTTGAACACCGCCACCGGCATGCTCGACTGGAGGATCACAACGCCCCTGGCCGCGCCTTCCAAATCGAAGGCCCAGGCAAGGCCCACGCCGATGGCGAACCCCATGACCAGCCTCAGGGTGGAAAGGCTCAGCGCCCTCCCGATGCCGCTCACCCGGAGCTGGGAAAGGGAAACGCCGAGCGTGATCAACATCAACGGAATGGTCATGTCGCCGAGCAATCCGGTCGTATTGGTCACCCAGGAGGGCGCCTGGGTACCCGTGACCATGAACGCCAGGGCCGCCGCCACCGCGTACAGGACGGGGATTCGCAACAGGGCCGTCGGCGACACCGCGCCGGAGAGGTAACCGACGCCGATGGTGAAATGGACCAGGACGACGGTGGTGAAATAGACGATGGCCAGGGCCAGCCCGGTCTCGCCGAAGGCGAGCAGGGCAAGGGGCAACCCCATGTTTCCGGTGTTGGCGAAGATCAGGGGAGGCAGGAAGGCGCGCCTGCTCAACCCGGCCGCCTTCAGCGCCCCGACCCCGATGACGGCGGACACCCCGAGCGCCGCCAGCGCCATCCCCGCCATGAGGCCGAGGGCCGCGGGATCGACGGTAATCCGCAGCAGGGAGGAAAACACCAGGCACGGGGCGCCGATGTTGGTCATCAGTGAGCCGACCATGGCCGTGTCGTAGGGTTTGCCTAAGCGCGTCCAGAGGAATCCGATTCCGGCGCAGATGAACACCGGAGCGATGAGCGAAAACAACTCGGCGACCATGTCTCGCTTCGTCTATTCGACCCAGGCGATGCGCACGATATTGGTGGACCCTGGCGTGCCGAAGGGGACCCCGGCGGTGATCACCAGGCGCTCGCCGGATACGGCGTATCCTTCCCTCGACGCCATGTCGACGGCCATGCGAACCATGTCGTCGAAGCTGTGCAGGTCCTCGGTGAGCACGGTATGGACCCCCCAGGCCAGGGCCAGCCGCCGGGCCGTGGCGGCATTGGGGGTGAGCCCCAGGATCGGCACGTCGGGGCGCTCGCGGGCGGCCCGGAGGGTGGTGGAGCCGGTGGTCGAGAAGGTGACGATGGCCACCGCCGAGATGGTATGGGCCACCTGGCGGGCGGCGGCGGTGATGGCGTCGGCCGCCGTGGCCTCGGGCTCCCGCCTCTCGGCGTTCATGATCTTGCGGTAGAGGGGGTCGTTCTCCACCCGCATGATGATCCGCTCCATCATGGCCACCGCCTCGGTGGGGTACTTGCCCACCGCCGATTCCGCCGACAGCATGACCGCGTCGGCCCCGTCGTAGACGGCGGTGGCCACGTCGGACGCCTCGGCCCGGGTCGGCATGGGCGAATGGACCATGGATTCCAGCATTTGCGTCGCCACCACCACCGGCTTTCCGGCGTAACGGCAGGCGCGGATGATGCGCTTCTGCAAAGCCGGCACGTCCTCGGGCGGGACCTCGACGCCCAGGTCCCCGCGCGCCACCATCACGGCGTCCGCCAGGTCCACGATCTCGTGGAGATGGTCGATGGCGTTGGGTTTTTCCAGCTTCACCAGGATGGCGGCGGCGCCGGCGATCAGCTTGCGCGCCTCGGCCACGTCGGCGGGTTTCTGGACGAAGGAAAGGGCCACCCAGTCGACGCCCATCTTCAGCCCGAAGCTCAGGTCATCCCTGTCCTTGGGTGAGAGCGGCGACAGCTCAAGGGTGGCGCCGGGAACGTTCACGCCCTTGTTGTTCGAGAGCTCGCCGCCGATGACCACTTCCGTTTCCGCGAAATCGGCGCCGTGGCGGACGACGCGGAGGCGGATCTTCCCGTCGTCCACCAAGAGGTCCTTTTGCTCCTCCAGGGCGGCGAAGATTTCCGGATGAGGCAGGGAGACGCGCTCCTCACTGCCCCGCTCCGGGGACAGGTCCAGGCGGAAAGAAGCCCCTTCCTTCAGGAGAACCTTGCCGTCCGCAAACTCCCCGACCCTGAGCTTGGGCCCCTGCAGGTCGAGCATGATCCCGATGGGGCGGTCGTAGCGTTTTTCCAGCCCGCGGATGATGTTGAAGCGTTCCTCGTGGCCCTCATGGGTGCCGTGGGAGAAGTTGAGGCGAAAGACATCGGCGCCGGCCTCGAACAGGGCGGCGATTTCGGCCTCGGTGGAACTGGCGGGCCCGAGGGTGGCGACGATCTTTGCGTTGCGGTTGCGTCTCATGGAATTCTGAACTCAATCGGCTCCCAGTCAGGGCCACGTCCCCTTAGGGCGAATTCCATTCTAATGGAATACGCTCCAGGTTCTATTCCCCCTCTATCATGATAGCCCGAAAATCGTTGACGTTGGTAAGAGTAGGCCCGGTGACCACCAGGTCGCCGAGGGCCGCGAAAAATCCGTACGAGTCGTGATCGTCGAGCATGGCGGCCGGGTCCAGTCCCAAACCGGCGGCGCGGGCCAGGGTGTCGGGCCCGATCAGGCCGCCGGCGTTGTCCTCCGTGCCGTCGATGCCGTCGGTGTCACACGCGATGGCCCACACCCCCGGCGCCCCGTCCAGGGCGAGCGCCAGGGAAAGCAGGTATTCGGCGTTGCGCCCCCCCCGGCCGGAGCCATCATGGGTGACGGTGGTCTCGCCGCCCGAAATCAGGACCGCCGGCCCCGGCGTTTCCAGGGCGCGCCGGGCGTGGTCACGGGCCACGTCGCGGGCCTCGCCCTCGATGGCGTCGCCGAGCATGACCGGTTCATATCCCGCCTCCCGGGCATGGGCCGCCGCCGCCTCCAGGGACCGGGCGGGCGTCGCCACCAATACCAATTCGGCCCTGGCCAGGCGCTCGTCACCGGGCTTGGGCGTTTCCTCGTCCCCGTTCAGGTACGCAGTCACGGAGCCGGGCGGCTCGATTCCGTACTTTTCCAGCACGGCCCGGGCATCGGCCAGCGTGGTGGGATCGGCGACGGTGGGACCGGACGCGATCACGGCTGGATCGTCGCCCGGCACGTCGGAGATGGCGAGCGTGGTGACGGCGGCCGGATAGGCGGCCGCCGCCAGGCGTCCCCCCTTGACGGCCGAAAGATGCTTGCGCACGCAGTTGATCTCGGAAATGGTGGCCCCCGAGGCGAGCAGCCGGGCGCCCACCGCCTGCTTGTCCTCCAGCGTGAGGCCGGGCGCCGGCAGGGAAAGCAGCGCCGATCCGCCCCCCGAAATCAGGCACAGCACCCGGTCTCCGTCGTCGAGACCGCGCACCCGCTCGAGGATGCGCTCCGCGGCTCGCCGGCCGGCGGCGTCGGGCACGGGGTGGGCCGCCTCCACCACCTCGATGGAGCGGCAGGGCACGCCGTGGCCGTAGCGGGTGACGACCAGGCCCGAAATCGGCCCCGGCCAATGGTCCTCCACCGCCCTCGCCATGCTGGCGGCGGCCTTTCCGGCGCCCACCACCACGGTCCTGCCCGGGACCGCCCCGGGCAGGTGGGCAGGGACGCAGCTTTCGGCCCGGGCCGCCGCCACGGCGTCATCGAACAGGGCGCGGAGCAAGGAGTCGTGCATGGGAGTCCCCGGCGTCAATGGCAACGAAGTCGCCCATGTTAACGGGATTTAAGCGCCTCCCAAACATTAATGCCCGGTTGGCGCTTGACGGCCCGGCGGGTTATGATGAATTACCTCGGGCCTTAATCGAATGGATCCTCCAAGATGATCAAATTCCCCCGGATCATGGGAAAGAGGAAAGGACCGAAAGCCGACAAGGCCCCGACCCCTTCCCTTCCGCCTGAGGACAAGCCCGGGCAAGCCACTCCCGAGCGCCGGGAGCTGATCCGTCGGGCGCTGGAGACGCGCCGCTCCAAGGCGCATGTGTTCGACGGCTTGAGCAGGGAGGAGCGTGAAAAGCTCTACGCGGTGGCGCTGAAGACCCTCATGCCCGGAGACAAGTGAAGGCCGGCGCCCGTCTTCAAGGGGAGAAGACGGGAAGCTGATCCGGGGTCCGGCGCTGGAAGGCGAAGGCATCGGCGAGGAGGAAATCGACAAGCCGTTCGATTGACCCCCGGCCGCCCCTATTCGGCGGCGCCGGCCGACGCCTTGACTCTGCCGATGAGGGACGCGTTCCCGGGCGAGGGCGCGTCGGGCACCAGCCTGGCCAGGCCGAGGGACACCCCCGCCATGGCGGCGCCCAGCAGGAAGACCGCCGGCGGCGAAATCATCCACAGGAAGCCGAAGGCCGCCGGGATGACCACGGCGGCGATGTGGCTGATGGTGAGGCTGACCCCGGCGCTGGACGCGATGTCGGCGGGATCGGCGATCTTCTGGAAGTAGGTCTTTATGGCGATGGCCATGGCGAAGAACATGTGGTCGACGATATAGAGGACCGCCGCCAGCCAGGCCACGTCGACGAAGGCATAGGCCGTGAACACCCCGATCAGGCCGATGTATTCGATGGTCAGGGCGCGGCGCTCTCCCCAGCGGCCGATCAGTTTCCCGATGAGGGGCGCCAGAAAGATGTTGATGACGCAGTTGGCCATGAACAGCAGCGTGATGGTGGAAGCCTGGAAGCCGAATTTCTCGACCATCAGGAAACCGGCGAAAACCACGAAGATCTGGCGCCTGGCCCCGGACATGAAGACGAGCAAGTAATAGAGCCAGTAGCGCCGCCTGAGGACCAGCCGTTTCAGTTGTTTCACCTTGCTCGGAAACCGGGGAAAGGCGGCCCAGACGATCCCCGCCACGACCACCGTCAGGCCGCCGCCGATCAGGTACACCCAGCGCATCTCCAGTCCCGTCAGGTCGAGCCCGATGTAGATGAGCCCGAAGGCGACGAGGGAGGCGAAGGAGCCGACCGCGATCAGCTTGCCCAGGACATGGGCGGTTTCGTCCTTGTCCGTCCACTGCAACACCAGGGACTGGCGCAGGGTCTCGAAATAATGAAAGCCGATGCTCATCAGGACCGTGGTCAGATAAAGGCCGATGATGGAGGGGAAAAACCCGGTCAGGGCCGTGCCGACGCCGAGCAGGCAGAGGAACACCAGCGCCAGGGACTGCTCGCGGATGAAGACCAGCAGGAAGATCACGGCAAACGACAGGAATCCCGGGATCTCCCTGAGGCTCTGCATGATGCCGAACTCGATTCCCGAGTAGCCGGCCTGCTCGATGGCGAAGTTGTTGATCAGGGCCTGCCAGGTGGAGAACGACAAGGGCATGCCGATGGACAGAAGCATCAGCAGGACGAACGGGCGCCGCCAGCCGGCAGTCGGGGTTTCAGGAGCACTCAAGATTCATGCTTCGAATTTCTTCGCGGCCCTTCCCCCGGCCGCGGGCACGACCCTAACCGCAATCGTCCAACGGGTACAGGAGTTCGGGCGCGCGGCCGGGAGCCAGCCCCTTCAACGGTTGCCGGCGATCTCGGCCAGCGCCGACTCGATGGCCGCCATGGCGTCGCCGATACTGGCGCCGTCGGGGCCTCCGGCCTGGGCCATGTCGGGCCGGCCGCCGCCGCCGCGGCCACCCACCGCGGCCGATCCGGCGCGCACCAGATGCACGGCGTCGACCCGGTCCGTGAGGTCGTCGGTCACCCCCACCACCAGGGACGCCTTGCCGTCGTTGACGGATCCGAGCGCCACCACGCCAGAACCCACCTGCGCCTTCAGGTCGTCGGCCAGGCCCTTGAGCTCAGCCGCCGGCACGTCGTCGAACAGCCGGGGAGAGAACGCGATGCCGCCCACCTCCTTGATGCGGGCGGCCGGCGCAGCGGTGGCGGCCCGGCGGCGAAGATCGGCGATCTGGCGCTCCCGGTTCCTGTTTTCCGCCATCAGGTCCCGGACCCGGCCGGGGACGTCGGCGAGGGAAGCCTTGAGAGTGGCGGCGACCTCGGCGGCGACGGCCAGGCCGTCGTTCATATAGTCGAAGGCGGCGGCCCCGGTGAGGGCCTCGATGCGCCTGACCCCGGCCGCCACGGCGCTTTCCGAGACCACCTTGAAGACGCCGATGTCGCCGGCGCGTTGAACGTGGGTGCCGCCGCAAAGCTCGGTGGAATAGTCCCCGCCCATGGAAACCACGCGCACCTCCTCGCCGTACTTCTCGCCGAACAGCGCCATGGCCCCCGCCTCGATGGCCTCCTCGGGGTCCATCAGGTGGGTCTGCACGGGATCGTTGCGGCGGATCTCGGCGTTGACCGCGGCTTCGATGGCGGCGATCTCGTCCTCTTCGACGGCCTTGGGATGGCTGATGTCGAAGCGCAGCCGGTCGGGCGCCACCAGGGAGCCCTTCTGCGTCACGTGATCGCCGAGCGCCCTTCTCAGCGCCGCGTGCAGCAGATGGGTGGCGGAATGGTTGGCGCGCAAGGCCTGCCGGCGGGCGCCGTCCACCGCCAGCGCCGCGTCGTCGCCGAGGCGGATCTTCCCTTCCTCCACGCGGGCCATGTGAACGTGCAGCCCGCCCGCCTTCTTCTGGGTGTCGGTGACGCACAACCTTGCCCCCTGGGCCGTGGTGATGACGCCGGTGTCGCCCACCTGGCCGCCCGCCTCGCCGTAGAAGGGGGTCTGGTTGACGACCACGGCGATGTCCGCCCCGGCGCCGGCTTCGTCGATCCTTTTCCCATCCGCGACCAGGGCCGTGACCTTGCCCTCGGCGGTATCCGTCTCGTGGCCCAGGAACTCGGTCGCGCCGGTCTCCTCGCGGACGGCGAACCAGACCTCCTCGGTGGCGGCGTCGCCGGACCCGGCCCAGGCCTTGCGGGCGTCCGCGCGCTGGCGCTCCATGGCGGCGTCGAAACCGGCCACGTCCACGGCCAGCCCCTTGGCCCTCAGCGCGTCCTGGGTCAGGTCCAGGGGAAAGCCGTAGGTGTCGTAGAGCTTGAAGGCGATGTCGCCGGGAAGCTCCGCCCCCGGCGTAAGGTCCGCCGCCGCCTTGTCCAGCAGCCCCAGGCCGCGCTCCAGGGTGCGCTTGAAGCGGGTCTCCTCCAATTTAAGGGTCTCGGTGATCAGGGACTGGGCGCGAACCAGTTCCGGGTAGGCCTGGCCCATGACGGCGGTGAGCGCCGGCACCAGCCGCCAGAGAAGGGGTTCCTCGCAGCCCATCAACTGGGCGTGCCGCATGGCGCGGCGCATGATGCGCCGGAGCACGTAGCCGCGGCCCTCGTTGGAGGGCAGCACGCCGCCGGCGATGATGAAGCCCGACGCCCTCAAGTGGTCGGCAATCACCCTGTGGGACACCTTGTGCCTGCCGTCGGGGTCCACGCCCGAGGCCTCCGCCGAGGCCAGGATCAGGTCGCGCAGCAGGTCGATCTCGTAGTTGTCGTGAGTGCCCTGGAGGACGGCGGTGGTGCGCTCAAGCCCCATGCCGGTGTCGACGCAGGGGCTGGGCAAATCGATGCGTTCCCCGGCGCCGAGCTGCTCGAACTGCATGAAGACCAGGTTCCAGATCTCGACGAAGCGGTCGCCTTCCTCCCCGGCGCCGCCGGGGGGGGCGCCGGGAAACTGCTCGCCGTGGTCGTAGAAGATCTCCGAGCACGGCCCGCAAGGCCCGGTATCGCCCATGGACCAGAAGTTGTCGGAGGTGGCGATGCGCAGGATGCGGCCGTCGGGCAGGCCGGAGATCTTGCGCCAGAGATCGAAGGCCTCGTCGTCGTCCGCGTACACGGTGACCAGGAGGCGATCCGGCGATAGCCCGAACTCCCGGGTGACCAGGGTCCAGGCCAGCTCGATGGCCAGGTCCTTGAAGTAGTCGCCGAAGGAGAAGTTGCCCAGCATCTCGAAGAAGGTGTGGTGGCGGGCCGTCAGGCCGACGTTTTCCAGGTCGTTGTGCTTGCCGCCGGCGCGCACGCACTTCTGGGAGGTGACCGCGCGTTTGTAGTCGCGGGTCTCGAGCCCGGTGAACAGGTTCTTGAACTGGACCATGCCGGCGCTGGCGAACATGAGCGTCGGGTCGTTCCTGGGCACCAGGGGGCCCGAGTCCAGCACTTCGTGGCCGTGGCCGGCGAAGAAGTCGAGGAACGCCTTGCGGATATCGTTGGCCGACTGCATGGGCGTAATTTAGTGGGGGAAGCCCGATAAGGGAACGGCCTTGGCGTCCGGGGCCGGATTTAAGGCGCGGCCCCGCGCCCGGCCCCCCGTCCCCGCCGCCCGAACGCCCCGGCGGGCGGGCCAAAAAAACGGCCCCCCCGGCCGAGGGGGCCGCATTTCGCGCGCGCTCGGGGAGGATGGGGCCGCCTATTCCCCGTTGGCGGCCGCGGCGGCGGCTTCGCCGGCGGCCTCGGCGACGTCTTTGTCCGGCGCCGGCGCCGCCTTCACGGAGACCAGGCCCGCGTTTTCGCGGATGGCGGCCTCTATGCGCCCGGCCACGTCGGGGTTTTCATCGAGGAAGGCCTTGGCGTTTTCCCGGCCCTGGCCGATGCGTTCGGAATCGTAGGAGAACCAGGAGCCCGACTTTTCCACGATCCCTTCCTTGACGCCGAGGTCGATCAGCTCGCCCGACTTGGAGAAGCCCTGGCCGTACATGATGTCCACCTCCACCGTCTTGAAGGGCGGCGCCAGCTTGTTCTTCACCACCTTGATGCGGGTCTGGTTGCCGACCACCTCGTCCCGGTCCTTGATCGCCCCGATGCGGCGGATCTCGATGCGCACCGAGGCATAGAACTTGAGCGCGACGCCGCCCGTCGTGGTTTCCGGGTTGCCGAACATGACGCCGATCTTTATGCGGATCTGGTTGATGAAGATGATCAGGGTGTTGGAGCGGGCGACGGACGACGTCAGCTTGCGCAGGGCCTGGCTCATGAGGCGGGCCTGCAGGCCGACGTGGACGTCCCCCATTTCGCCCTCCAGCTCGGCGCGGGGAACCAGGGCGGCGACGCTGTCTATCACCAGGACGTCGATGGCGCCGGAGCGCACCAGGGTGTCGGCGATTTCCAGCGCCTGCTCGCCGGCGTCGGGCTGGGAGATCAGCAGGTTGTCCACGTCGACGCCCAATTTGCCGGCGTAGATCGGATCGAGGGCGTGCTCGGCGTCGATGAAGGCGCAGGTGCCGCCCAGCTTCTGGGCCTCGGCCACCGCGTGCAGGGCAAGCGTGGTCTTGCCCGAGGCCTCCGGCCCGTAGACTTCGACCACCCGCCCGCGGGGCAGGCCGCCGATACCGAGCGCGATATCCAGGTTCAACGAACCGGTGGGGACGATGTTGGTCTCCACCGTCTCGCGCTGGCCGAGGCGCATGATGGAGCCCTTGCCGAAGGCCCGTTCGATCTGGCTGACGGCGGATTCGAGGGCCTTGTTCTTATCCATGGCGGCCTTTTCTTCAACAAGGCGTAAATTGGTCATAGCTTTATCTCTCTATATGCCACTGGGGGGGCGCGAGATGCAATCGGCGTTATCTGTACCTGTTTTGTTCTAATCCGCAAGCACTTTTTTTAACCCCTTGGAGTCACTTAGGAATTTGTTCCCGGAATGTTTCCTCCCCGGGGCGGGAAGGGAACGGAAGCGCCCTGGATTCCGCCTCTGGCCGCTCACTGCCCGAGCGGGCCTGTCGGCATGTTTCCACCGACGTGGAAAATGCTCTAGGCGGCGCTTTTTTTCTTCCGGCCCTTCCGCGCCGCGGGCCAGGAAGCGAAGGGATAAGGCTTGTCCTCGCCGTGGTAGGTGAGGAACGCCACCATCTGCTGGGCGTAGGCCGCCAGCTGTCCGCCGAAGTCGGAGAGCCGCCCGTTCACCGACCCGGTCAGCAGCCTGAGCAGGAACTGGACGGCGACCACGGCGGCGATCACCAGCAGGGCCAGGTAGAGGACCGCCGCGTACAGAAACATCGGGACCAGCCTGATCCACGCGTCGGGATCGGAGACGTGGTCCTTGAGGGTTTTCGCCATGGGTCGTCCTCCCTCGGGCCGGGGGGCGCCCTCACGGGTCCGCCAGCACTTCCTTCACCTTGACCGCCAGTCCCTTGAGGCTGAAGGGCTTGGCCAGGAAGTGGATGGACGGGTCGCCCCTATCCGCCATCATGTCCTCGGCGTAGCCGGACATCAAGATCACTTTCACGTTCGGGATCTCTTGGCGCACCAGCTGGACCAGGGTGAGCCCGTCCATGCCCGGCATGACGACGTCGGAGATGATCAAATCGATGGGTAAGGCGGAACCGTTGATCACGTCCAGCGCCTCTTCCCCGTTGCTCGCCTCGAGCACCCGGTAGCCCTTGTTGCGCAGCGCCCTGGCGCCGAACAGGCGGACCGCGTCCTCGTCCTCCACGAGGAGCACGGTGCCGGCGCCGGTGAGGTCCACCTCCGCCTTCTCCTCGGGCGCGGGCGCCGCCGGGCCCGAGTCCTCGTAGCGGGGCAGGTAGATGCTGAAAGTAGCGCCTTTGCCGGGCGCGCTGTCGACGAAGATGAAGCCGTCGGTCTGGCGGACGATGCCGTAGACGGTGGACAGGCCGAGTCCGGTGCCGGCCCCCACTTCCTTGGTGGAGAAGAAGGGCTCGAAGATCCGCTCTATGTCTTCCCTGGCGATGCCGGCGCCGGTGTCCGTCACCTCGATGAGCACGTAGACGCCGGACGGCATCAGTTCGTGGCCGCGATGCACGGGCTTATCCAGGATGGCGATGGAGGTGCGGAAGGAAAGCGTCCCGCCGCCGGGCATGGCGTCGCGGGAGTTGACGGCCAGGTTGATGATCACCTGGTCGAACTGGCCGCGGTCGACCCGGATAAACCCCAGGTCCTGCCCGTGCTCCATGGTCAACTCGATGGTCTCGCCGATCAGCCGGCCCAGCAGGTTGCTCAGCTCGGACAGCGCCTCGATGGGATCGAGCAGCACCGGCTCCAGGGTCTGCTTGCGCGAGAATGCGAGAAGCTGGCGCACCAGGTTGGTGGCCCGGTTGGCGTTCTGCTTGATCTGCATGATGTCGGCGAACGAGGGGTCTCCCGGGTCGTGGCGTTCGAGCAGCAGGTCGGAAAACCCGATCATGGCCGTCAGCAGGTTGTTGAAGTCGTGGGCGATGCCGCCGGCCAGCTGTCCCACCGCCTGCATCTTCTGGGACTGGGCGAACTGCACTTCCAGGTGCTTCTGCTCGGTGGTGTCGATGAAGTGCAGGACCAGGCCCGAGACCTCGCCATCGTCGTCCTCCATGCGGCTGGCATAGAGGGAGACCGCCAGGTCCTGCTGCCCCATGCCGGGCATGCGCGCCTCCAAATGCACCGCCGGCATGATGCCCATGACCACCTTGGACAGCTGCGCCGCCACGTCGCCCTGGTCCTGCTTGCTGATGCGCTCGGTGAGCGGGCGCCCGACAACCGCGTCCCGGTGCAGGCCCAACAGCTTGAGGAAGGCCCGGTTGCATTCGGCCACGTCGCCGCCGGTCTCCAGGATCACGATGCCGACGGGCGCCTCGTCGAACAGCCAGTGAAGGCGGCGCGACGGACCGGCGCCGGGCCGGTCCCTCAACACCATCGACCGGCTGTAGAGTGTCTCGCCCTTAGGGCCGGTGCGCCGGGAGCGGACCAGGACGGCCCGGAAGGCGTTCCCGTCCCGTCCCTCGAGGATGGCTTCGCCGTCGTCTTCCCCGCCCGCCATGTATTCGGTGAACATGCGCCCCCGCATGTCCTCGGGGCTGACGCCCAGCCAACCGGCGAGGGTCTGGTTGGCGTAGATAATCCGCCCATCCGGGCCGTCCGAGAAAAAGCCCGCCGGCAGGTGGTCCATGAAGTCGGCCAGCATTTCTTCCTCCTGGCGGCGGACGGTTTCCATCTCCCGGCGCGCGGTCACGTCCTCGGCCCGCCACAGCGCGTGCCCCCTGGCGAGGGGGCTGACGGCGATGCGCCGCCATTCGACGGTGTCCATGGGCCCCTTGACGGAAACCTCGGCCTCGGCCTCCATGCCGCCGGCGGCGGCGGCGACCAAGCGCTCGAAGGCCTCGGCGGAGTCCGCCCCGACGATGATGGCGGACATGGCTTCCAGGGACACCGAGAGCTGGAACAGCCGGTGAAAGGCTGAGTTGGCGTAGACGAAGGCGCCATCGGCGGCGGTGATCAGGCGCGCCTTGGGATTGGCCTCGGCGGCCTCGAGGAGAAACGAGGCTGCCGGCGAGGACTGCCGGGCGACGGTCCAGGCCGCCCCGGCCAGCGCCGCCAGGGCGAACATCCCGAGGGCGGCCACGAACAGACCTTGGGTCTGCCAGAGGGCCAGAACCGCGGCGGCGGAGATCGCCGACGCCGCGATCCAGAAGAGCGGGCGCCGCAAAAGGGGCGTCTCGGGTGACGTTACGGGCTTCATGTCCTTAATCGGGACGGCCGGATAGTGCTCTAGGTATTCTAATGTCAAACCCTACCGCAGAGGCAAGCCGCCGTCACTAGAGCGGATCGTGTTTGATCGGACCCACTTCTGAGGCACCGAATCAGGCGCGCCGGCCCGCCCTATTTTATTAAGTCAGAGCACCGGATTGATGGATCGCCGATCCGCGATCAATCCGGATTCGCTTCTAGGGGCGGCAGATTGCCGCGCAGGCGCATGACGTAGCCGATGATTTCCGCCACCGCCTTGTAGTGTTCCTCCGGCACTTCCTCGTCAATTTCCACCGTCGCATAGAGGGCGCGCGCCAGCGGCGGGTTCTCGACCACGGGCACGTCGTTCTCCTCGGCGACCTCGCGGATGCGCTGGGCCAGGAAATCCACACCCTTGGCCACCAACTTGGGCGCCGGCATGTCGTCCATCTTGTACTTCAGCGCGACGGCGTAGTGGGTGGGGTTGGTGACCACCACGTCCGCCTCGGGCACGGCGGCCATCATGCGGCGCTGGGCGCGTTCCAGGCGCAGCTTGCGGATGCGGGCCCGGATCAGGGGATCGCCTTCCGCCTGCTTTTGCTCGTCCTTGACGTCCTGCTTGGTCATCCGCATCTTCTTCAGGTGGGCGTACCTCTGGTACAGGAAGTCGAGCACGGCGACGACCGTCATCACCATCACCGTGCCCACCATCAGCCAGATGGCGATGATGTGGATCCTGTCCAGGGTCTGCACCATCTCGAAGGTCGGGAGCAGGGCGAGGTCGCCGAGGAAGGGGGCCACCAAACCGACCGCCACCACCGACACCAGGCCGATCTGGGCGATTGCCTTCAGGAATT
>JADFTO010000037.1 GCA_022560215.1 Pseudomonadota bacterium
TCGTCGCCAAGACCGCCGAGAAATACCGCGAAGCCCAGCGCCGGCTCATGAACGGCGCGTGAGCGGCGTCGGCATTTACGCCGGGGGATCAGGCCGGGGCCTTGGTGTCCGGTGCCGTTACGCCGCCGCCGGGCGTGATGAAAAAGCCGGTGATGGTCGCGCGCACCTTGTCGCCGGCGGCCGCAGTCAGTGGGTTGATGCAGTGGGCGCAGCCCGGCGCCACGATCACCAGGCGATTGGGCTTGGGAAAGACGTAGCGCCCGGTGCCCATTTCCATGAGCTTCTCGTTCTCCCAGGCGTTGTCCAGGTGCTGGCCGACGCGCTTGCTCTGGTCGGGCTGGTAGATGCTCGAGGTCGTCGGGTCGTGCGGATCGAAGGCGGGGCGCCCGGGCTCCCGGGGGGCGGTGTCGGCGATGCCGGCGTCGTCGGCGACCATCAGCTCGCCGCCCCATTTGACGTTCCAGGTCGGGTGCGCGTAGTAGATGTAGGCGCCCGAGTAGCGCCCCAGGTCGAGGTGCCACGACAGCCCCGCGCCCTGCGGGTAGAGGAAGGCGCGCACCGTAAAGCCGACCCAGTCGTCGCCTCTACGACCGATCAACTCGGTCCAGTCCCCGCCGTGCGCGGCGATGGTCTCGACCAGGCCGTCGACGTGGCGCCCGGTCGGGAAGACGAAGTCGCGCACCAACTCAGGCGGCAGCGCGTCCCGGTCCTCGCACTGGTTGGCGATGCGCGCGGTGGTCTCGTCGGAGTAGATGACCGGGCCCGCGAGCGGCGAGCCGTCGCTCAGGCGCCACGCCTTGAGCCACATCTGGTGGTGGACCCAGGTGTATTTCTCGCGCTGAACGTATTGCCAGATGCGGTCGAACGCGGGCGCCTGGAGCACGTCGTCGTAGACCGCGAACGACGGCGTCTCGATCACGAGTTTCACGATCTTCGCCCCTCTCCCGCCACGCCGGCACGCGGGCAAAATTCTAGCATCGCTCCGGCGCCGACGCCAGGGCGGGACGGGCGGCGGTCACTCCGGGTACGGTTCCAGGACGAACCTCGCCCGGACCACGCGCGCGACGCCCGGCCGGCGGATCTCGGCCTGGATCACAGTGGTGTCCGAGGGCGAAATCCTGAAGTAGTTGCAATAGGTCAAGGCGCCGGCGACCAGGATCGGATCGAGCGGCCTTGTCGGCCCGCCGAGGGCCAGCGGCGCGACCCGCGCCTCGACCACGGCGTCCGTGATGCGCGCGCCGCTGATCTTGTCGAAGAGCACCAGCATCACGTGGTACATGTCCCTGCCGGATGGAAGCTTGGCTTGCTCGTGCCGGGGATAGCGATCCGGGTGTTGCCGCAGCACCGCCACCGACACCACCCCCAGGTAAACCTCCAGGCCGTTCACCGTCAGCGTCCGGCCCCGGTGCTCGGCCGAAGTGGCGCTGGAAAACACGACCAAGGCGCAGGCGAACAGGACGCCGAACAGGGCGCCGAACAGGGCTCGCACAAGGGCTTTTCGCATGATGCACCTCCCGCGCAACTCAAAGCGTGGATAGTGGGCAATCTAGACTCTGTTACGCCGGAAGCCCGGCCTTGTCATTGAGGTGTATCAAAGAGGGGAACAACCGCGCCTCGGGCGGCGCTGCGCAGATCCGGTCTACGAAGCGCGCCGGTAATCCGGGTTCGAGGTGTCGGCCTGCCCGCCCGAGTGGTCGCCTTCACCAACGCCAACCTCGGGGATGAGGCGCTCGAGGATGGCGAAGGAGTTCCGGCATACCGTGGCCAGGTTCGAGGCGAAATCGCCGGAGGCGCTTTCCGAGGCGGTATCGGAGAGCACGCGGATGACCACGAAGGGCACCGCGTTCAGGCCGCAGGTGTAGCCGACGGCCGCGCCTTCCATCTCGGTGGCGAGCGCGGCGAACTCGCGCTGCAGCCAGCGCAGGGTCTCCGGGTCCTGGATGAAGCGGTCGCCCGAGACCACGGTGCCGAGCATCAGGTTCGGGCCCGAGGCCGCATCCGGAAACGCCGCGTCGAAGGCCTGGGCGGCTTTTTGGACCAGGCCCGGATCGGACTCGATCATCCGGCTGTCCTGACCGGGGATTTCCCCGTGGCGGCGGCCGAAGGCGGTCAGGTCCATGTCGTATTGGATCAGGTGGCTGGCGATGACCACGTCGCCGATCGCCATGTTGGGCAGCAAGCCGCCGGCCACGCCGCTGAAGATCAAGGCCCGCGGCCGGTACAGGTCGATCAGCATCTGGGTGCAGATGGTCGCGTTGACCTTGCCGACGCCGCATTGGGCGAGCACGATCTCGACGGCCCCGAATTCGCCCCGGACGGTCTCGATTCCGGCATGGGTTTGGCGCCCCGAGACCGTCATGGCGGCCTCGATCAGGTCGACTTCTTCTTCGAGTGCGCCGATCACCGCGAGCATGGGAGCCTCCCGGGGTGCGGGCGCGCAACCCCCGGGCCGCGCGCGCTATTTCCCGCTCCAGTCTCGCAAGAAAGCGTTAGGGAAGGCTTTAGGCCGGTCCGCGCGGCGGCCGGGGGCAAAGGGGGTCTAGGTCTTGTCCCCCAGGGTCATGACCAGGGTCGTGAGGCTGTCGGCGATCTGCTGGGGCGCATAGGGTTTCTTGATGTAGCCGCTGACCCGGTATCTGGCGGCGGCCTTGACCGACTCAAGGTCGGCGTTGCCGGTCACCATGATGAACGGCATGTTCGGGTAGACCCTGCGGACCTGCTGCAGCAGCTCGATGCCGGTCATATTGGGCATCTCCCAGTCGCAGATGATCAAATCGACCATGTCGTCGGCCGCGTCCAGGAACTGCTGGGCCTGCCGGTGCCCGCCTATCACCATCACAAGCTGCTCGGCGGCGAGGATGGCAGGCGGCTCGCCAACCGGGACCGGGGGGAGAAGATCGCCGGCGCCCGGGTCGAGGTGGCCCCCTACAAGAAGGACCCGGCGGACTTCGTGCTGTGGAAGCCTTCCCAAGACGGCCAGCCCGGCTGGGACAGCCCGTGGGGGCGCGGGCGCCCCGGGTGGCACCTGGAGTGCTCGGCCATGAGCAAGGAATACCTGGGCGAGACCTTCGATATCCACTGCGGCGGCCAGGACCTGATCTTCCCCCACCACGAGAACGAGATCGCCCAGTCCACCTGCGCCCACGGCGGCAAGGAGTTCGTCCGCCTCTGGATGCACAACGGCCACCTGATGGTGGAAGGCGAAAAGATGTCGAAAAGCCTCGGCAACTACTACACGGTGCACGATCTCCTCGACGAATTCCCGGGCGAGGCCATCCGCCTGGCGCTGCTCAAGACCCATTACCGCCAGCCCCTTGATTTCACCAAGGACGGCCTCCTGGAGGCGAAGCGGGAGCTGGACGGCTTTTACGCGGCGTTTAGGAAGGTGAAAGACGTCCAGGTACCCTCATTGAAAACCGTTCCCGAGGTCCAGATGCCCTTGGAAGACGACCTGAACACGCCGCAAGCCCTCGCCCGCCTCCACAAGTCCCTGGGCGCCCTGAACAAGGAAGATTACAAAGCCGATATCCACAAGGGCTATCTGCTGGCGGGGGGGGAATTGCTGGGCCTTCTCCAACAGGACCCCGAGCACTGGTTCAAATGGCGGCCGGGGGGGACCGAAACCCTGGATGAGAAATCCATCGAGGCCCTGATCTCCGAGCGCGGCGAAGCACGCGCGGCCAAGGACTTCAAGCGCGCCGACGAGATCCGGGACGGGCTCGAGGGCCAAGGCATCTTGCTCGAGGACGGGCCGGAGGGCAGTACCTGGAAAAGGGCGTGATCCGGTGACGGGGCGGGCAAGCAAGCTGCTGGCCGCCGCCGCCGCCGCCCTGGCCCTCTTCGTCCTGGTGGTTTTTTTGCTTGCCCGCTTCCCCGAAGCCATGGAGGACGGCGCCGCCAAGCCCATCCTCGTCCATCAAATCCTGCTCCTCGTTTTCGTCGGCGCCGGCCTGATCGTGCACTGGCGGGCCCGGCCGGGAAAGGCGATCGGACAGGCCGCGCTGTGGCTGGCCATCGCCGGGCTGCTCTTCGCCGGCTACGGCTTCAGGGACGAGGCCGCGGCCGTCTGGAACCGCCTGGCGGGCGAGCTGCTCCCCCACAGGGGCGTCCAGCGCGCCGACGGCTCGATCACGTTTGCGGCCCGCAAGGGAGGCCATTTCGTCGTCGAGGCCGACGTGGACGGGGTGGCCATCCGCTTCCTCGTGGACACCGGCGCCAGCCACGTGATCCTGAGTGCGGGCGACGCCCGGCGCCTCGGCTATGACCTGGCGGCGCTCGACTACACCCGCGCCTACCGGACGGCGGGCGGGACGGTCTTCGGCGCCCCGGTGGTCCTCGGCGCCGTGACCATCGGCCCCATCCGGATGGACGGCGTCCAGGCTTCGGTCAGCGCCGCCGCCATGGGCCGGTCCCTGCTCGGCATGAGCTTCCTCAACCGCCTTTCCGGATACCGGGTGGCGGGCGGCCGGCTGACCCTCCAGGCCCCCCGCTGAGGCGAGGTGCCCGCTCCCCTTCCGCGTCCCGGATCCGGAGATGGAAAAATTCTTTGAAATCGCCCTTCCATGACCTATCAAGGTTCCGCAACAACAATCAACGGCAAGCGGAATTCGACTCATCGCCGCCATGCGCCGCCGCTCCCAGGGACTCGGAGCACTCCATGGACGACAATCTCGAAAAGGCGCTTGAACGCCTAAAGACGGACTACATCGAGGGCAGCGGCGACAAGCTGGACGGAATCGACGCCATCATCGACCGCCTGTACCGGGGCGACGGCGACAGGGGCGCCGACTTGGTCGACATGCAGCGGGAAATCCACAGCCTGAAGGGATCGGCCGGCACCTATGGGTTTTCGTCCGTCTCCCTCATCGCCCACCGGCTGGAGGACTACATCGAGGCCACCAACCGGCTCAGCAACGACCAGCTCCGGGACGTCCAAACATACATCGACGAAATTCGCCGGATTTTCCAATCCGGCGTCAACCCCACCGAGACGGAAATGGACGCCATCCTGCGCGCCCTGCCGTCGGGCACGGCGACCCTGGTCAGCGCCCAGGAAGTCCGCCACGTCATCGTGCTGCTGGTCATGCCCAAGGGGGTGCAACGCAGGCTGGTCGGCGGGGAACTGGCGTCCTGCGGGTTCGAGCTGTCCTTCGCCGAATCGCCCCTCGAGGCGATCGGCCTGGCGCTTTCCCTGAAGCCCGATATCGTGGTCTCGTCCATGGAGATGGAACCCCTGACGGGCGCCGAGCTGGGGCGCGTTCTCAAGACCATCGAAGCGACCTCGAAGGTGGCCTTCGTCCTGATCACCAGCCACGAAGACGACTCGGGAATCCTAAAAACCCTGCCCGAGGGCGCCCACGTCATCCACAAGGGCCCAAAATTCAGCGAACAGCTGTCGAACTGCCTCATCGACATCGGCGTGCTCGGGACCCTCAAGTGAGGGGGGCAGGAATTACGCTGGTCGGTACTAGCTCCCGCCGCCGGGCAGTCCCTTGATGGTGGAGTATTCGAAGTGCAGTTCCTGCTCCGGGTGGACCAGGGCGTAGGCCGCGTGGGCGGCCATGGCGGCCTCGGAAAAGCCGGTCAGGATCAGCTTCAGCTTGCCCGGGTAGGCGGCGATGTCGCCGATGGCGAAGATGCCGGGCCGGTTGGTCAGGCAGGTGGACGGGTCCACGCCGACCAGGTTGCGCTCCAGGTTCAGGCCCCATTCCGCGATGGGTCCGAGGTCCTGCGCCAGACCGTAGAAGGGCAGCAGGGCGTCGGCTTCGATGCGCCTTTCCCCGCCGTCCAGGTCGCGCACCAGCACCGCCCGCAGCCGGCCGCCCTCGCCTTCCAGGGCGGCAAGCTGGAACGGGATCACCAGGTCGATGGCCCCGTCACGGGCCAGCTTTTTCAATTTGCCGGCGCTTTCGGGGGCGGCGCGGAACTTGTGCCGCCGGTGGACCACCGTCAGGCGCCCGGCCACTTTGGCCAGGGACAACGCCCAGTCCACCGCCGAATCGCCGCCGCCGGCGATGACCACCTTCTTGCCCCGGAAGTCTTCCGCGCGCTTGACCAGGTAATGGACGCCGGCGCCGGCGCCCTGATTCTCGAAATCCTCGATGCCTTCCAGGGGAGGGCGGTTGGGGCCGAAGGCTCCCACTCCCGCGGCGACGATCACCGCGCGGGCGTTGATCGCCGTGCCCGCGTCGGTCTCCACCAGCCAGCGTTCGCCGCCGTCCGGGGTCACGGCCTCCACCCGCTGGTCCAGGTGGTAGACGGGCTTGAAGGGCCTGGCCTGCGCCTCCAGCCGGCGGATCAGGTCGCCCGCCGAGATCTCGGGGTATCCGGGAATGTCGTAGATGGGCTTTTCCGGATAGAGGGCCAGGCACTGGCCGCCCACCGCGTCCAGGGCGTCGATGACATGGCATTTCATGTCCAGCATGCCGCATTCGAAGACCGCGAACAGGCCGACGGGACCGGCGCCGACGATCACCAGGTCGGTGCGCTGAGCAGTCTTGGGCATCGGCATACCCCTTCTCGTGCAACTTGTTCTCGCCGCCCCTGTCCCTACAATGGCCACCGGCCGATCCCCGATCAAGCCTCGCGGGGATCGGGATCGGGGAACTCTCTAACCATGGCCCAGGCGGCGAAGTCTTCCACCGAGCTGTCCCTGCCCGACGAAGCGGCGACGGCCGCCCTCGCCCGGGAGCTCGCCCATCTGGCCCGGACCGGCGACGTGTTCGCGCTCGGCGGCGAGATCGGCGTCGGCAAGACCTTCTTCGCCCGCGCCTTCATCCGGGCGCTGGGCGGCGGCGGCGAAGAAGTACCCAGCCCCACCTTCACCCTGCATCAGGCCTACGAGCTCCCTGACGCCACGGTCCACCACTTCGACCTCTTCCGCCTGTCGCATCCGGAGGAAACCCGGGAGCTCGGCCTGGAAGACGCCATGGCCGGCGGCATCACCCTGATCGAATGGCCCGACCGGCTGGGGCCGCTCCTGCCCGGGGACCGCCTGGACGTGGCGCTCGCCTACGCAGACACGCCGGAGTCCCGCCGCGTGACGCTTTCTTGCCACGGCGCCTGGGCCGGGCGGCTGGGGGAGATCCATGGCTGAGCGCGCCGATGTGGTCGCCGCCTTTCTCGCCGCCCACGGGTGGGGGGACGCCGAGCGCCGGCCCCTCGCCGGGGACGCCTCCTTCCGCCGCTATGAACGCCTGACCCGGGGGGACGAGCGGGCGGTGCTCATGGACGCAGCCCCGAATGCGGAAGACGTGCGTCCCTTCGTCCGCATGGCGCGCCACCTCAAGGGGCTGGGCTTGAGCGCGCCGGAGATCATCGCCCGGGACGAGGCCGCCGGCCTGGTCCTCGAAGAAGACCTGGGCGACGACACCTACACCCGGGTGCTGGCCTCGGGCGGAGACGAGGACGCCCTTTACGCCACCGCCGTGGATTTGCTCATCGAGCTTCACCGGAGGGGGGACGCGGTCCCGGCCGGCCTGCCCGCCTACGGCAACGGCCGGCTCCTGGACGAGGCCTTCCTGCTTCCCCGCTGGTACTTGCCCGCCATGGAGGGCCGGCCCGTATCCGAGACGGCGCGGCGGAGCTACGGCGAAGCCTGGCTTTCCCTTTTCCCCACGGTCCACGCCCGGCCCCGGACCCTCGTGCTCAGGGACTATCACGTGGACAACCTGATGCGGCTCCCCGGCCGCCCAGGGATCGCGGCCTGCGGGCTGCTCGACTTCCAGGACGCGGTGGCGGGCCCGGCGGCCTACGACCTGATGTCGCTCCTGGAGGACGCGCGGCGGGATCTGGGCCCGGGGCTGATCCAGGGCATGTTAGGCCGCTACCGGGCCGCCTTCCCGGACCTGGACGGTGCCGCCTTCGAGACCGCCTACGCCATCCTCGCCGCCCAGCGCCACGCCAAGGTGATCGGCATCTTCACCCGGCTGTCGGTGCGCGACGGCAAGCCCGCCTATCTGGCCCATATCCCCAGGGTCTGGCGGCTGCTGGAAGCGGCCCTGGAGCACCCGGCCCTGGCCCGAATCAGGGACTGGTTCGAGCGCCACGTACCGGGCCGCGGCATCCCCCCCGCCGGGGAAGCGGCCCCATGACCGGCTGCACCCCAAAACACGCCATGGTGCTGGCCGCGGGCCGGGGCGAGCGCATGCGCCCCCTCACCGACACCCTGCCCAAGCCCCTGATCGACGTCGGCGGGCGCGCCCTGGTGGACCGCGTCATCGACCGGCTGGAAGACGCGGGCGTCGAGGCCGTGGCGGTCAACCTCCATCATCTGGGGCACCTGATCGAGGACCACCTGGGCCGCCGGGCCTCGGGGGGGGCGAAGATCAGTTTCTCGCCCGAGGACATCCTGCTGGACACCGGCGGCGGCGTGGCCAGGGCGCTGCCGCTGCTGGGCGAGGAGCCGTTTTTCGTCGCCAACGCCGACGTGATATGGCTGAACGGGTGCGATGACGCCTTGGGCCGCCTGTCCGGCGCCTGGGACGACCGCCTCATGGACGGCCTCCTGCTGGTCCATTCCACGGTGGAGGCTTACGGCTACGAGGGCGACGGCGATTTCATGATGGACCCGGCGGGACTGCTCGCCCGCCGGCCCGAGGGCGAGATCGCCCCCTTCCTGTTCACCGGCGTCCAGATTCTTCATCCGCGCCTGTTCGACGGGGCTCCGGAGGCGCCGTTTTCCCTCAATCTTCTCTACGACAAGGCCCTGGGCCGGGGCCGGCTTTACGGCGTCGTCCACGACGGCGAGTGGTTCCACCTGGGCACGCCCCGGGGCCTGGAAGAGGCCGAGACCTACATGAACGAACGATACGCCGGAATCAGGCGCCGATGAGCGCCAGGCCCAGGCTTTACACCATCCCTGCCGGGCTTCCCTTCCTGGACGCCCTGGCGGCGGGCTTAGCTGAGCGCTCAGGCGCCGATGCCCTCGCCGACGCCCGGGTGCTGCTGCCGACGCGCCGCGCCTGCCGGGCCCTGGCCGAGGCCTTTTTGCGCCGCGGCGGCGGCCGCCCCATGCTGCTGCCCGCGATGACGCCCTTGGGCGACGTGGACGAGGACGAGCTCGCCTTCACCGAGCACGGGCAGGACCTGGACATCCCGCCGGCCATATCGGGGACCAGGCGGCAGATGCTGCTGACCCGCCTCGTGCTGGCGCTCAAATCCGGGCACGCCACCCCGGACCAGGCGGCGCGCCTGGCCGCCGAGCTGGCGCGCCTCCTCGACCGGGTGGCGACCGAGCGCGTGAGCTTCGACCGCCTGGCCGATCTGGTGCCGGACGAACTCGCCGGGCACTGGCAGATCACCCTGAAATTCATGAAGATCCTCACCGAGCAGTGGCCCGCCGTGCTCGAAGACGAAGGCTGCATCGAGCCCGCCGACCGCCGCAACCGGCTGCTCGAGGCCCAGGCCCGGGCCTGGCGCCTTGCCCCGCCGCCGGGCCCGGTGGTGGCGGCGGGCTCCACGGGCACGGTGCCGGCCACGGCCGACCTCCTGGACGTGATCTGCCGCCTGCCGGACGGCGCCGTGGTGCTGCCCGGGCTGGACCGGGAGCAGGACCCGGACGCCTGGGCGGCGCTGGAGCCCACCCATCCCCAGTACGCCATGGCCCGGCTGCTGGAGCGGCTGGGGGCGGAACCGGGCGACGTGGAGGACTGGCCGGCGCCAGGCGTGCCGGCAACGACGCCGGCGCGCGCCGCCGTCGTCAACCGGGCGCTCCGTCCGGCGGCGGTGCCGGCAATTTCCGCCGCCCCGGCCCTGGACGGCGTCGTCCGCATCGACTGCCCCGGCCCCCACGAGGAAGCCGGCGTCATCGCGCTCATCATGCGCCAATGCCTGGAGGACCAGGGCCGCACCGCCGCCCTGGTCACCCCGGACCGCGCCCTCGCCCGCCGGGTGGCCGCGGAACTGGGGCGCTGGGGGATCGACATCGACGATTCCGCGGGCACGCCCCTTTCCCGGACTCCGCCGGGGTCGTTCCTCAGGCTCAGCGCCAGGATGGCGGCGGAAGGCCTGGCGCCCGTGCCCCTGCTGGCGGCCCTGAAGCACCCCCTGGCCGCGGGCGGGATGGCGCCTTCGGCCTTCCGCGCCCTGGTCCGGCGCCTGGAGACGGCGGGCTTGCGCGGCCCCCGCCCGGGACCGGGGATGGGGGGGCTGCGCGCCGCCTTGAAAACGAAAGACAAAAAAGCCCTGGCGCCCTTGCTCGAGGCCCTGGATGAGGCGTCGGGGCCGTTCATCAGGGCGCTCGGGCGCAAGCGCACCCCCTTGCGGGACCTGCTCGGGGCGCACGTGGAGATGGCCGAGGCGCTCGCCGCCAGCGACACCGATGAGGGCGCCGCCAGGCTGTGGGCGGGCGAGGCCGGCGCCGAAGCCGCCGCCTTCGTCGCCGAGGTGGCCGATTCGGCGGACGTCCTGGACCCCGTCGGCGGCTCGGCCTACGCCGCCCTGCTCGACGTCCTGATGGCCGGACGGGCGGTCAGGCCCCGCTTCGGCAAGCACCCGAGGCTGCACATCTGGGGCCTGCTTGAAGCCCGCCTGCAACACGCCGACACCATCGTCATGGGCGGGCTCAACGAAGGCACCTGGCCCCCCGAGGCCGCCGCCAGCCCCTGGATGAGCCGTCCCATGCTTGCCGAATTCGGCCTGCCCGAGCCGGAACGGCGGATCGGGCTCGCCGCCCACGACTTCAGCCAGGCCTTTTCGGCCCCCCGCGTGGTGCTGACCCGCTCGGCGAAGGCCGGCGGCACGCCGACGGTGCCGTGCAGGTGGCTGCTCAGGCTGGACAACTTAGGTCCCGGCGCGGTCCCGAAAAGGGACGCCGAGTGGCTCCACTGGCAGGGCCTGCTGGACCAGCCTACGGCCATCCGGGCGGCGCCCCCGCCCGCGCCCAGGCCCCCGCTCGAGGCCCGCCCCAGGCGGTTGTCGGTGACCCAGATCGAGACCTGGATGCGCGACCCCTACGGCATCTATGCCCGCCACGTGCTCGGCCTCAAGGCCCTGGACCCCATCGACGCCGACCCGGACGCAGCCGACTACGGCTCCCTCATCCACCGGGCGCTGGACGATTTCCTCGGCGCCCACCCGGGCCCCCTGCCCGAAGACGCCCTCGATCTCCTGATGGAGTCGGGGCGCAAGACCTTCGGCCGGTTCCTGGACCGCCCCGGCGTCTGGGCCTTCTGGTGGCCCCGATTCGAGCGCATCGCGCGCTGGTTCATTCCCGTGCAGCGTCGGCGCCGGGAATTCGTCCGCGCCAGCGCCAGCGAGGCGGTCGGCAGCCTCACCCTGGACGGCCCGGCGGGCCCCTTCGTGCTGACCGCCAGGGCCGACCGCCTCGATGTGCTTGAAGACGGGACCATCGCCGTCATCGACTACAAGACCGGAGCCCCGCCGAGCCCCAGGGAGGTGGCCGCCGGGTTCGCCCCGCAGCTTCCCCTGGAGGCCGCCATCGCCGAGGCCGGCGGCTTCGAAGGGGTGCCGGCGGCGCCGGTCTCGGCCCTGGAATACTGGCGGCTCAGGGGCGGCAACTTAGGCGGCGAGATCAGGAGCGCCGGCGACGACGTGCCGGCCCTCATCAGCCACGCCCTGGAGGGACTGGGCCGGCTGATCGCCGCCTTCGATTCAGGCGACACCCCATATCAGGCCCGCCCCCGCCCCGACCAGGCGCCCAGGTTCAGCGACTACGAGCACCTGGCCCGGGTCAAGGAATGGTCGGTGGCGGACGGAGACGACGGGCCATGACGGCGAACCCCGAGGACGCCCAGCGCCGGGCCGCAAACCCTAAGGCATCGGTCTGGGTGGCGGCGTCCGCGGGCACCGGCAAGACCAAGGTGCTGACCGACCGGGTGCTCGGCCTGATGCTGGCCGGCACCCCGCCCCGGCGCATCCTCTGCCTCACCTTCACCAAGGCCGCCGCCGCCGAGATGGCCAACCGAATCGCCGAGCGCCTGGGGGCCTGGGCGTCGGCCCCGGAAGAGGAGCTGGACGAAAGCCTGGCCGGGCTCCTCGGCCGCGCCGCGGGCGAAGAAACCCGGGCCCGCGCCCGCGGCCTGTTCGCCCGTGTCCTGGACAGCGGCATGAACATCCAGACCATCCACGCCTTCTGCCAGTCCCTGCTCGGCCGCTTTCCCCTGGAGGCCGGGCTGGCGCCCCACTTCACGGTCATGGACGAGAGGGACGCCAACGAAATGCTGGCCGCCGCCAAGGAAGACGTCCTGTCCCGGGCCCGCGGGGACGAGGCCCTGGCCCTGGCCCTGGCCCGGGTCACCGCCCACATCCACGAGACCGCCTTCTCCGGCCTGCTGGGCGACCTGGCCCGGGACCGGGGGCGGCTCGGCCGGCTGATCATGCGTTTTGGCTCCGCCGACGCGGCGGCGGACGCCAGCCGCCGCCTGCTCGGGCTGGAGGCGGACGACACCCCCGCCGCCGTCATCGAGGCGGCCTCGGGCGACCAGGCGTTCGATGCCCCCGCCCTACGTGCCGCCGCCGCCGCACTGGACGGGGGAACGGACGCGGACGCCAGGCGCGCCGCCGCCGTCTGCCGCTGGCTGGCCGCCAGCCCCGGCGACAGGGCGGAGCGATTCGAGATTTACGCGACCGCCTTCCTGGCCAATGGGCTGAGCACCATCCGGCGCACCCTGATCACCAAGAAGGCGGCCAAGTCCGACCCTGACGCGGGGCCGGCGCTGGAGGCCGAGGCGGCGCGCCTGTTGTTCGTCGCCGGGCGCACCCGCGCCGCCGTCACGGCGGAGGCCACGCACGGGCTCCTCACCCTGGGCGAGGCCCTGCTCGCCGCCTATGGCCGCCACAAGGAGAGCCGCGCCCTGCTCGATTTCGACGACCTGATCCTCAAGGCCGGCGCCTTCCTCGAAGGCCAGGGCAACGCCACCTGGGCGCACTACAAGCTGGACGGGGGCATCGACCACATCCTCATCGACGAGGCCCAGGACACCAACCCGGAGCAGTGGCGGGTGGTCAAGGCGCTGGCCGAAGAATTCTTCTCCGGCGAGGGCGCCCACGAGACCCCGCGCACGGTGTTCGCCGTCGGCGACGCCAAGCAGTCCATCTTCGGCTTCCAGGGCGCGGACCCGGCCGCCTTCCAGGACATGCGGGAGCTGTTCGCCGAACGGGTGCCCGCCGCCGGGGGGACCTGGCGCGAAGAGGACCTCACCCAGTCGTACCGCTCCACCCGCGCCGTGCTCGACGCCGTGGACGCCGTGTTCGCCAGGCCCGAGGCCGCCGACGGCGTGTCCGGGCGGCCCATCACCCATGAGGCGCATCGCCGTGACGACGGCGGCCTGGTGGAGCTGTGGCCGCCCGTGGAGCCCGCCCCCAGCGACCCGCCCCCGCCCTGGAAGCCGCCGGTGGAGCGAATCGAGGCGGATTCCCCGCCCCAGCGCCTGGCCCGGCTGATCTCCCGGCGCATCCAGGCCATGGTAAGCGGGGCCGAGACCCTGGAATCCAAGGGCCGCCCCATACGCCCCGGCGACGTCATGGTCCTGGTGCGCCGGCGCACCGGATTCGTCGAGGCCCTGGTCCGCGAGTGCAAGAACCTGGACGTGCCCGTGGCCGGCGTCGACAGGATGGTCTTGACCGAGCAGATGGCGGTCATGGACCTGGTGGCGCTTGGCCGTTTCCTGCTCCTGCCCGACGACGACCTGACCCTGGCGGCGGTGCTCAAGGGCCCGCTCATCGGCCTCGACGAGGAGCGCCTGTTCGCCCTCGCCCACGGCCGCCGCGGCGCCTTGTGGCGGGAACTCGAGGACCGCGCCGGGGACGACCCCGCCTTCGAGGCCGCCCGGGGGGAACTCTCCCGGCTTCTCGACCTGGCCGGCGCCGTGCCGCCGTTCGAGCTCTATTCGCGCATCCTCGGCGCCGGCCGGGGGCGGGACAAGCTCCTCGGCCGCCTCGGCCCCGACGCCGAGGATCCCATTTCGGAGTTTCTCGACCTGGCCCTCGCCTTCGAGCGCACCCACGTCCCCTCCCTCGAGGGTTTCCTGCACTGGCTGGAAGCCGGGGCCGTGGAGGTCAAGCGCGACCCGGAGCAGGAAACCCGCGACACCGTCCGCGTCATGACCGTGCACGGGGCCAAGGGCCTTCAGTCCCCGATCGTGTTCCTCCCCGACACCATGCAGGTGCCCCGCGCCGGTCCCCGGCTGCTGTGGACGGAGGACGGCCTGTTGCTGTGGCCGCCGGCAAGGGCCTTCCACGAGGAAGTGGCCGAGGGGATGCGCGCCCAGAGCGACCAGTTGCGCGACCGGGAATACCGCCGCCTGCTCTACGTCGCCATGACCCGCGCCGAGGACAGGCTGTACGTCTGCGGCTGGCGGACCAGGCAATCGCCGCCCGAGGGCTGCTGGTACAACCTGGTCAGGGACGGCCTCGCCGACCTTCCCCAAACGGAAGAGCTGGCCGCCGCTTATCTGGGGCCCGAAATCCGGCATGCCCGGGTGCTCAGGCTGTCCTGCCCGCAGAAGGCCGAAGCGAAGCCCGGCGGGGGAGGCAAGGCGGAGCCGC
>JADFTO010000227.1:0-2643 GCA_022560215.1 Pseudomonadota bacterium
GCGTTGGCGAGCACGACCCCGGTCACGCCCCCGACCACGAACAAAAAGATGAAGCCGTTGGCCCACAGCATGGGCGTGTCGTAGCGGATGGAGCCCCCCCACATGGTGGCGATCCAACTGAAGACCTTGACCCCCGTGGGAACGGCGATGACCAGGGTGGCGGCGATGAAATAGGCGCGGGTATCCACGTCCAGGCCGACGACGTACATGTGATGCGCCCACACGATGAAGCCGATGAAGCCGATGGAAACCATGGCGTAGGCCATGCCCAGGTACCCGAACACCGGCTTCCTGGAAAACGTGGAGATGATCTGGCTGATGATCCCGAAAGCGGGAATGATCATGATGTAGACTTCCGGGTGGCCGAAGAACCAGAACAGGTGCTGCCACAGGACCGGGTCGCCGCCGCCGGCCGGATCGAAGAAGGTGGTGCCGAAATTGCGGTCGGTGAGCAGCATGGTCAGGGCCCCGGCGAGCACCGGAATGGCGAGCAGCAGCAGGAAGG
This sequence comes from Pseudomonadota bacterium, assembly GCA_022560215.1. GTDB lineage: Bacteria > Pseudomonadota > Alphaproteobacteria > Rhodospirillales > 2-02-FULL-58-16 > JADFTO01. Next base: position 506 of record JADFTO010000227.1, read on the forward strand.
CGGTGACCAGGATCGACCACACGAACAGCGGCATCCTGTGGAGCGTCATGCCCGGCGCGCGCATGTTGAAGATGGTGGTGATGAAGTTGATGGCGCCGAGAACCGACGAGGCGCCGGCCAAGTGCAGGGCGAGAATGCCGAAGTCCACGGACGGCCCGGGGTGGTAATCGGCGTTGCTGAGCGGCGGATAGACGGTCCACCCGGTGCCCGGCCCGTCGCCCACCAGCATCGACAGCACCAGCAGCACCAGCGCCGCGGCCAGCAGCCAGAAGCTGATGTTGTTCATGCGCGGGAAGGCCATGTCGGGGGCGCCGATCATCAGCGGCACGAACCAGTTGCCGAAGCCGCCGATCAAGGCCGGCATGACCAGGAAGAAGACCATGATGAACCCGTGCGCCGTCACCAGCACGTTGTAGAACTGGAAATCATCGATGAACTGGATTCCGGGCTGGGCCAGCTCCAGGCGGATGATCCAGGACATGCCGGCGCCGACCAGCCCGGCGACGACCGACAGCACCAGATACAAGGTGCCGATGTCCTTGTGGTTGGTGGAATAGAGCCAGCGCCGCCATCCGGTGGGGTGGTGATCGGGTGATGCTTCGGAAGCCATGTAAGGTGCCTCTCGTCTATTCCTGCCGGGCGGCCAGGCGCGGGTGGGGGACGCCGTCCGCGAACTTCTTCCTGGCCTCGGCGATCCATAGGGCGAAGGCTTCCTTGGAGACGGCTTCCACGGCGATGGGCATGAAACCGTGATTGACCCCGCACAGTTCCGAGCACATCCCGTAGTAGGTGTCCTCCTTCTCGATCCTGACCCAGGATTCGTTGGTGCGGCCGGGGATCGCCTCCACCTTGAGGCCGAAGGACGGAACCGCCCAGTTGTGGATCACGTCTTCCGAGGTGGTGAGGATTCGGATGTTGGTGTCAACGGGCAGCACCACCTTGTTGTCGACGGCGAGCAACCTCGGCTGCCCTTCCTGCAACTCGTCGTCGGGCACGATGTTGCTGTCGAAGGCGACCCCCCCGTGGTCCGGATATTCATAGGTCCAATACCACTGGTGGCCGATGACCTTGAGGGTCATTTCGGGATCAGGGTGGCGGTCCTGAAAGTAAAGAAGCTTGAACGAAGGGATCGAAATCAGCGCCAGGATGATCACCGGGAGCGCCGTCCACATCACTTCGATCAGCGTGTTGTGGGTGGTCTTGGAGGGGACGGGATTGGCCTTCTCGTTGAAGCGGAAGAAGACGATGATCATCAGGACGACGACCAGAACCGTGATCAAGATGATGACCACGGAGATGGTGATATTAAACTCCTCGATCATCCTCATCACCGGCGAGGCCGGCTCCTGAAACGTGATCTGCCAGGGTTCCGGCTGGGCGGCGACGGCGCTTCCCGCCATGCAAAAGACGGCGACCGCGATGAGGAAAGTTTTCAGTCCCATGGCCACACCAACATTCGATTGGCGTCCGTCCCCCCGGCCGGGGTGCAGGGTGGGTTGATTTTTTTTATGGCTAAGCTATGGCTAACATGGCGGGAGATTCCTTGCAAAGAGTTTTGCGCCTCGCCCAGGCGCGCTTTGCGGATGCCATGGGAGGCCGTTTCCCGGGCCGCTTGCCCTAGTTTCCACCCGCCCGAAGGGAGCTTGATTCCAGTCCACCGGGCCACGCCGGCGCCCCCGGCCCGCCCCCCTTATGGCCAGTCCGGGCGTAGCAGGCGGGATTTGCCAGGCGAGGGGAATGGTCCCGGGAACCCGAACGGGATTCCGGGGGCGTCCCCGCCCCCGGGAGACCACCGTCGAAGCCGTTGCCCCTTGTCCTCGGGCCGCCGATCGGCTTTAAAGGCAATGGGGTAACAATAAAAACCGGTAGAGGGGACCGAAAAAAAATGCGGCTCGTTCTCGCCATCGCCGTTCTGGCGGCGCTGCCGGTGTGCCAAGCCCTGGCGGCGCCCAAGTTGTACAACATGGATTCCTTCTTCGCCGAGCCCCACCCGTTCGCCCCCGCCCCCCCGCGCCGCCCAGGCCCGTCCAGTTGCGTATACAGGACAGCTCTGTCCTCGTGAACGACTCCTTCGGGAATGAGCTCGTCATCCGGCACGCGTCCGGGTCCCACCTCGTCCCGAAGAACAAGAACCTCCC
>JADFTO010000227.1:2653-4080 GCA_022560215.1 Pseudomonadota bacterium
CGGTCGCGCTTGGTTTTTGTTTCCCCCTCAAGCGCCGGGCGCTCACTCCGTTCGCTAGGCTCGGGCCATTAGGCCCGACGCGCGGTCGCGCTTGCCAACCCGCGTAATGAGTCACTCATTCCGCAGGTTGGTATAAAGCACCTCAATCTCACCAAGCCCCAAAGCGGCCCGCCGGCCGCCCGGCCCGCCCCGTCGCCGGCCGATCAGGAACTGGATGTCGAGCCCGAAATCATGGAAGAAGACGACGGCGACCCGTTCGAGCCCGTGAACCGGTTCATCTTCGGCTTCAACGAAATTTTCCTGGACTGGGTCCTGGGACCCATCACGGAGCTCTACACGGAGTTCGTGCCCGAGCCCGTCCGCGAAGGTATCGGCAACCTGCTCGACAACATCAACGCCCCCGTCGTGCTCGCCAACGACCTGCTCCAGGCGGAAGGCGCCCGCGCCCTGGAAACCACGGGACGGTTCGTCATCAACTCGGTCTTCGGGGTCGTCGGCATCTTCGACGTGGCCGATTCCTGGGGCATCCCCAAGCACGAAGAGGACTTCGGCCAGACCCTGGGCGTCTGGGGCGTGGACGAGATGTTCTACGTGGTCCTTCCCCTTTTCGGCCCCTCCAGCCCCCGCGACGCGGTGGGCAGGTTCCTGGTCGACGATTACCTGGATCCGATCGGCCTGTGGCTGGACAATACCGACAGGGAGAAAATCTCCTGGTCCCTGACCGGAATAGGGGCCCTCGACGAGTACGCGGGCGTCCAGGACAAGCTGGACGAGATCAAGGAAACGTCTATCGATTACTACGCCGCGATCCGCAGCCTGTACCGCCAGAAGCGCGAATCGGATATCAGGAACGGCAATGCCGTCGTCATCCCCGACCTGGACGAGGGTTTGTAACGGCCCGCCGGAGGCCGCCTAGGCGCCGGCCTCGAAGAAGAAGCCCCGCAAGAAGAAGACGTAATCCGACTCCACGGTCATCAGCAGGATAAACACCAGCAAGAGCAGCGGCGGCACCAGGATGGCGTACATCAGGGCGAGGCGCTCCCACATCATGTGCATGAAGATGCTGATGATCAGCCCCGCCTTCAAAAACATGAATACGAGGATCAGGGCCCACCTGAGGTAACCCTGCAGGTGCAAGTAGTCGACGAGATAGGACCCCGCGCTGAGGACGAACAGCAACCCCCAGATCTTGAGATAGATGCTTATGGGATGTTGTTGCCCCTCGGCGTGGGCTTGTGCCTGTGCCATTAAGTCCGCCTTACCAAAGATAGAACAACGCGAAGATGAAGACCCACACCAGATCGACGAAGTGCCAATAGAGGCCGGTGATCTCGACGATCTCGTAGTTCCCCTTCCTGCTGGTGAAAAAGCCGCGCTTTTCGGTTTCGTAGTCACCCCGCCAGACCTTCCGGGCGACGAGAACCAGG
>JADFTO010000228.1 GCA_022560215.1 Pseudomonadota bacterium
CATTTGGCGAAAACCTACGTGCTCGCCGGAAACCTGAAGGCCGCCGAAGACTCCCTGAATCGGGCCTTGACCTTCGTTTCCCAGCAAAAGACCCCCGGGGCCAACACCCTTATCATGACCACGTGGGCCGAGGCGGCGGTGGCCGAGGCCAGGGGCGACCTGCTCAAGGCCGAGAACGGGTTGCGCAAGGCTATAAGAATTTCCCGGGAAAACAAAAAAACCGGGAATCAACGCTTTGTTCTGACCTCGGAACTGGCCCGTGTCCTGGCCCGCCAGGGACGGCTCCTGGAGGCCGAGAACGCGGCCCGCGAGGCGATACTCGGTTTCTGGAACATGAGAAAAGATCATTGGAGAAAAAAGGGGAAGTGGAAGCGTCTTAAAAATCCAACCTTGACCGGTGCCGGTCCGGCCCCATTCGCCCATCGCTTGAGCACCATCCTTTACGAGCAGGGGCGTTACCGGGAAGCCGAAAAGATCGCCCGCGCCTCGATCCACAATTACCAACTCAGTTGCACGCCGGCCAACTCCGTCGAGGTCGCCCAGGCGCGGCGCAGCCTGGCCGAAAGCCTCGCCGCCCAGGAGCAGTGGACGGAAGCCGCCGCCCTCTTCGAGACCATCAAGGAGTCCATGGGAAGCGACCAGTTCAGTTTCGAGGCCCTGTTCGCCGGCGATCCCACCTGGGCGCTGGCCCTGCTCAACGATGGCCGGGAGGCCGAGGCGCTGGACATGCTCAAGAAGGCGCACGGGAAACTCGGCCGACAGCTCGGGGCCAAGCATTACGAGACGGCAGAGACCCAGGGCATCCTCGCCATCGCCCTGGCCAGGACCGGGGCCCCTGGCGAGGCCCTTGCCGCATTCGGGGAATCGGTGGCCATCCTGTTGAAGCGCTCCCGCCAGTCTAGCAAGGAGAACACCAGCCAGGCGGTCCTCAGCCAGCGCCGCGGCATGATCCTGGATGCCTATATCGGGCTCCTGGCCGACGTCCGGGGCACGGACATCGAACGCCGGGCGGGAATCGACGCCGCCCTGGAGGCCTTCACCATCGCCGACGTGGCCCGGTCGCGTACGGTGCAAGGGGCGCTGGCGGCCTCCGGCGCGCGGGCGGCGGCCGGCAACCCGGACCTGGCCGACCTGGTGCGCCGCGAACAGGACGCGAAAACCCGTATCGCCGCCCTGTCGGGAACCTTGGCCAACCTGGTCGCCGCGGGGAGCGGGAACAAACACGACAAGACAGAAATACGCAAGCAGATCGACGACCTGAGGAATGCCCGCGCGACGCTGATCGAGGAGATCGAGGGCCGGTTCCCGGACTACGCCGAGCTGATCAACCCGAAGCCGGCGACGCTGCAGTCGGCGCGCGCCTCCCTGTCGCCCGGGGAAGCGCTGATCGCCACCTATGTGAGCCGGGACCGCACCTATGTCTGGGCGCTGCCCGAGTCTGGCGCCATGGCCTTCGCGTCGCTTCCAATGGGCAGGGAGGAGATCGGGGACATGGTGGCCGAACTGCGCGTGGCCCTCGCGCCCCAGGCCCAGGCCCTGGGCGACATCCCGGAATTCGACGTCGGGCTATCGCACAAGCTGTTCGGTGAGCTGCTGGAGCCGGTGCGGGAAGGCTGGAAGGACGCGGAGTCCCTTCTCGTGGTCGCCCACGGGGCCTTGGGGCAGCTGCCGTTTTCGGTGCTGGTGACGGAGCCCTTCGAACTCGGCCCGGTGCGCGAGCCCTTGTTCGCCCGCTACCGGGACGTGCCCTGGCTGGCCAAGGTGCATTCCGTGACGGTGTTGCCGTCGGTTTCGTCCCTGGCGAGCTTGCGGGCGTTGCCTCCGGCCAACCCCGACCGGCGGCCCTTCGCCGGGTTCGGCGACCCCTGGTTCAGCCTGGCGCAAGCCCAAGAGGCGGCGAAACCGAAAGCAACCCGGGTCGCGGGATTGACCAGCCGCGGGGTGCTCAAAGTCCGCGGCCTGCCCGTGCGCCTGCGGGCGGCGCCGAAGACTTCCGGCCTCGACGACGCCGAACTGGCGCGCCTGCCGCGCCTGCCGGACACCGCCGAGGAAGTGCGCTCCATTGCGCTCGCCTTGAACGCCGACCTGACCAGGGACGTCTTCACCGGCGCCGAGGCCACGGAGGAAATGATCAAGTCCATGGACTTATCGGGCTACAAGGTGTTGGCCTTCGCCACTCACGGGCTGGTTCCCGGCGACCTGAACGGGCTGCGCCAGCCGGCGCTGGCGTTCACCTCGCCCAAACTCTCGGGGGGCGGGGGCGACGGGCTCCTGACCATGGGCGAAATCCTTGAATTGAAGCTGGACGCCGACTGGGTGGTGCTGTCGGCGTGCAACACGGCGGCCGGCGACGGTGCCGGGGCGGAGGCGTTTTCCGGCCTCGGCCGGGCCTTCTTCTACGCCGGCACCCGGGCCTTGCTGCTTTCCAACTGGCCCGTCGAGACCACGTCCGCGAAGGCCCTGACCACGGACCTGTTCCGCCGCCAGGCCGAGAACCCCGCGCTCACCCGGGCCGAGGCCCTGCGCCAAGCCATGGTGGGCCTGATCGACGGGCCGGGGTACGTGGACGAAGCCTCGGGCAAAACGGTGTTCAGTTACGCCCATCCCATCTTCTGGGCGCCCTTCACCCTCATCGGCGACGGTGGTGGTGGACGGCCGGCTTCCTAGGGCATTTTTCACATTATTTGAAAAGGCTGCGAACGGAGGAACGGCCCGCGAATGCGGGCCGAACCCCATCCTCCCCGGGAAAGTTTGCCGGGGTTAGTGATCCAGGATCTGGCTCAGGAACAGCTTTGTCCTGTCGAACTGGGGGTTGTCGAAGAACTGGTGGGGTTCGTTCTCTTCGATGATCTCGCCCACGTCCATGAAGATGACCCGGTTGGCGACGGTCTTGGCGAAGCCCATCTCGTGGGTGACGACGAGCATGGTCATGCCCTCCTCGGCCAGCTCCACCATCACGTCCAGGACCTCCTTGATCATTTCCGGATCCAGCGCCGACGTGACCTCGTCGAAGAGCATGATCTTGGGGTTCATGCACAGCGAGCGGGCGATGGCGACCCGCTGCTGCTGGCCGCCGGAAAGCTGGCCCGGGTATTTCTCCGCCTGTTCGGGGATCTTCACCCGCTCCAGGTACTTCCTGGCGGCTTCCTCGGCCTTCTTTTTCGGTGTGCGGCGGACCCAGATGGGCGCCAGGGTCAGGTTGTCCAGCACGGTCAGGTGAGGAAACAGATTGAAGTGCTGGAACACCATGCCCACCTCGCGGCGCACCACGTCGATCTGCTTGAGGTCGTTGCTCAGTTCGTTGCCGTCGACGATGATCTGGCCCTGCTGGTGCTCTTCCAGGCGGTTGATGCAGCGGATCAGGGTCGACTTCCCCGACCCGGACGGCCCGCAGATGACGATGCGCTCGCCCTTGTTGACGGTGAGGTTGATGTCCTTGAGCACGTGAAAATCGCCGAACCACTTGTGGACGCCGATCATCTGGATCATGACGTCCGTGGAAACGGCCAGTTCCTTCGTCAGGGCCCGTACTTCCACTTCCTCGGACATGGCTTATCTCCTCGTTTCCAGTTTAAGGCCCTATAGGCCGGTGTGAAGTTTTTTCTCCAGGTACAACGAGTAGCGCGCCATGCTGATGCACGAGATGAAGAAGAACAACGCCACGAAAACGTAGACCTCGGTCGACAGCCCCTGCCACTTGGTGTCGGCCAGCGACGCGCGGCCGATTCCCAAGGGGTCGAGCATGCCGATGATGATGACCAGCGTGGTGTCCTTATAGAGGCCGATGAACGTGTTGACGATGCCCGGGATCGAAATCTTCAGGGCCTGGGGCAAGACGACCAAGCGCATGGACTGCCAATACTTGAAGCCGAACGAGTCGGCGGCCTCGTACTGGCCCCTGGGAATCGCCTGCAGCCCGCCGCGCACCACCTCGGCGATGTAGCCGGACGAAAACAGCGTGACCATGATCAGGACCCGGAGCAAAAGGTTGAAATCGGTCCCCGGCGGCAGGAAGTAGCTCAGCATCGTCGAGGCGACGAACAAGAGGGTGATCAGCGGCACGCCGCGGATGAT
>JADFTO010000229.1 GCA_022560215.1 Pseudomonadota bacterium
AGGATCTCGGGGCTGGAGCCGACCACCGAGAAGTCCCCGAAATCCAGGAAATACAGGAATGGCGAAGGGTTAAGCCTGCGCAAGGCCCGGTAAAGGGAGAACGGCGGCAGGGAAAAGGGCACGGAGAAACGCTGGGACAGCACCACCTGGAAGATGTCGCCGGCGAGGATGTATTCCTTTGCCTTTTCCACCATGCGGTGGAAGTCCCGGCGCTCCATGTTGGACCGGGGCTCGGGGCTTGCGGCCGAGGGCGCGCCGGCCTCGGCCCGGTAGGGAGGCGGCCGTTGGAAATCGCCGAGGACGCCGGCCAGCCTGTCGCGGGCTTGGTCGTAGGCGTCAACCGCTGCCAGGCCGCGCTGGGGCCATACCGGTGTGATCACGGTGACCACGTCCTCGATGGAATCGAAAACGGCCATGACCGTCGGCCTCAGGAAGATGCCGTCCGGCGTGCCAAGCACGTCGGGATTGGCGTCGGGCAGGTGCTCCACCAGCCGCACCACGTCATAGGACATGTATCCGACCAGCCCCGCCGCCATGGGCGGCAGGCCGGGGGGCAGCCCGATCCTCGATTCGGCGACCAGGGCGCGCAGGGATGCGATGGTGCCGGCCTCGGCGCCCACCGGGCAGGGCTGGAAGGCGCCGGCGTCGTCCTGGGCCCGGCGGTTGATCTCGGCCCGGTCGCCGAAACAGCGCCAGATGAGGTCGGGCCGGAGGCCGATGAAGGAATAGCGCCCCCGGATGGAGCCCCCCTCGACGGATTCGAGCAGGAAACTGTTGGGCTGGCCGCCCGCCAGCTTGAGCATGGCCGAGACCGGCGTCTCCAGGTCGGCGAGCAGGGTCGTCCACACGACCCCGGGCCGGCCCGCGCCGTAGCCATCGGCGAAGTCTTTAAAGTCGGGAAAGATCTTCATGCGAACGGAATGGTGCGCGGGACTGGAGCGCTAGAAGTTCTGTTCGATGACCCGCGGATTGACGGTCACGGGGAAGCGCTCGCGCAAGGCGTCCGCCAGCTGGATCAGGAGATCGGCCTGCACCGACCGGGTCAACTGCTCTTCGATGGCCTTGAGGCCTTCCGAGTCGGAAAGGGGACTGGCGGGCAGGATATCCTTGAGCCGCGCCACGTATACGCCGCCGACGCCCCGCGCCATCACGGCCTCCCCGCGTCTGACCCCGAACAGCCCGCTCACCAAACCCTGAGGCAGCCCGTGGTCGGCGTTCACCGTCAGGCGGGTGAAGGGCTCGGGCGTGGTGACCTGGAGGCCCTTGGCGCCCTCGGCCAGGCCGGCGCCGCCCTTGATCCTTTCCAGCAGGGCTTTCGCCGCCGCGTCCGCGGCCGTGGCGCGGCGTTCCGCCTTCCAGGCGGCGGTGACGCCCGCGCGCACGGCGTCGAGGGGGCGGAGCGCCGGCGGCGTGACGCCGTCCACCCGGACGATGAAATAGCCGTCCGTCCCCGTTTCCGTCAGGGGGCTTTCCTCGCCTTCGGGGGTGCGAAACGCGGCGTCCAGGAAGGCGCTGCCCGTGGGCAGGCCCGCCACAGGATTACCCGACGCACCGAGACCCAGCCGGTCCGCGGCATCGATCCTGAGCAGCCTGAAGTTCAACTGCCTCGCGGCCTCCTCGATGGTGGCGCCGCCGCCGAGTTGGTCCTCGAGCTGGTTGGCGAGCGAGTACAGGCCGTCGATGGCCTTTTCCCGGGCCACGTCGGCGCTGATTTTTTCGCTGACCTGGTCCAGGGTCTGGATTTTCGCTTCCTCGATGCCGTCGACCATGACCAGGTGCCAGCCGACGGGACTCTGAATGGGCTGGGAGTAGGCGCCGTCGGTGAGCGAGAAGGCGGCGTCCTCCAGTTCGGGCTGGAGCCGGCCGCGGGCGACCAGCCCCAGGTCAAGGGCGTCGGCGCCGGACACTTCCTTTGCGACCTCGCCGAAATCCCGGCCTTCCCCGAGCAGCCCGTGGGCGCGCTTGGCGTCGGCCTCATCGACGAACACCATCTGCCACAGGCGCCGGCGTTCCGGCTGCCGGAACTCGTCTTCCCGTTGCTGGTAGGCGTCGGCCAGCTCTTCGTCGGAGACGGCGATCTCCCGGGCCAATTCCTCGGCATCCAGGATGACGGCGGTCAGCCTGCGGTATTCGGGCGCGGTGAAGGGGGCGGGGTTGTCCTTGTGAAAGGCGGCCAGGGCGGCCTCGCCGGGTTCGCCAACGGCGGTCATGGACTCGTCGGCCACTTTGACGACGTCGGCCCGGCGCTTTTCCTGGCGGTGGCGGTAGACGGCCTCGACAAGGGCTCTCGGCGCCCCGCCGCCGGCCTGGATGCTGTCCATGTACTGGGCGCGGGCCAGGTCGCCCCGCAACAGGGCCACGTAGCCGCTTTCGCTCAAGCCGTTGGAGCGCAGGACCTGATAGAACTGATTGGAGTCGAAGGTGCCGAGCTGGTTGCGGAATTCGGGCTTGGCGCGGATATCCCTGGCGATCAGGTCGTCGCTGATGGCGACGCCGAGGTCGGCGGCGCCGAGATCGAAAAGGGTGCGGGCGATCATGTTTTGCAGCACCGTCTCCAGGAGGCCGAAAGACCGCGCCTGCTCCCTGGTCAGCTGGTTGCCGGCGCGGGTTCGGAGGCGGTTGAGCTCGCGCTGGAATTCGGTGCTGAGCCGCTCCGGCGGGATATCAACGCCGCCCACCTCGGCTACCACGTCGGCGATCCTGATCCTGAGAAGGTCGCCGATGCCCCAGATGACGAAGCTGAGGATCAGGATGCCGATGAGGCCCATCACCACGATCGAGGCGGTGCGCTTGCGGATGGCGTCCAGCATGGTATTTCACAGGCTTTTTGACAGAGCGGGCGGCATCATAGGAGCCCCCGTATGCCCCCGCAACACCGGATTGGAGGCCCGGCCCTGGAAGGACGCCGGGGACTGTGTTACAGATGCCGCCCGTCCATTCCGCCAGGATTCCGCCCATGCCCAGACGCCCCCTGATAGCCGGCAATTGGAAGATGAACGGGCTCGGAGAGGACGGCGCCCGGCTGGCGGGCGCCTTGCGCGAACTCATGACGGCCGCCCCCGATGCCCCCTTCGACATGATGGTGGCACCACCCTTCACGCTGATCGGACGGGTCGCCGAAATCCTCTCCGGTTCCGGCATCGAGCTCGGCGGCCAGGATTGCCACGGGGAGGCGTCCGGCGCCCACACGGGCGATATTTCGGCCCCCATGCTGGCCGACTTGGGCTGCCGGTACGTGATCGTCGGCCATTCGGAACGCCGGACCGGCCATGGCGACACCGACGCCCTGGTCAGGGCCAAGGCCAGGGCCGGGCTTGACGCGGGCTTGACCGCCATCGTCTGCATCGGCGAGACCGAGGCCGAGCGGGACGGAGGCAAAACCCTGGACGTGGTGGCTCAGCAACTGGGCCAATCCCTGCCCCCGGGCGCCGATGGGGCGAACACGGTGATCGCCTACGAGCCGGTCTGGGCCATCGGCACCGGCCGCACCCCGACGGGGGAAGAAGTGCGGGACGTCCACGACTTCATCCGGGCCCGGCTGGTGGACACCCTCGGCGGGGACGAGGCCGGCATGACCCGCATCCTCTACGGGGGCTCCATGAAGCCCGGGAACGCGGCCGAGTTCTTGAAGCTAGCCGACGTGGACGGCGGGCTGATCGGCGGCGCCAGCCTGGAGGCGGAAGATTTTTGGGCCATCGCCCAAGGGTTGCCTCTGGCTATTTCCTCCGTCCCGGACTAAATAACCCGAACCTTGAGGAAATTCCGGAGGCGCCGGAAGATCGGGATAGGACAAGGGTACAGATAAGCTCATGACCACGGTTGTTCTCGTCATCCATCTGCTGCTCGCCATCGCCATGGTCGGCACCGTGCTCCTCCAGCGCAGCGAGGGCGGCGGACTGGGCATGGGCGGCGGAGGGGGGGGCGGCGGCATGGGCGGTTTCATGACCGGCCGCGAGACGGCCAACCTGCTGACCCGGGTGACGGCCGTGCTTGCCGCCCTGTTTTTCTCGACCAGCCTGGTGCTGGCCATCATGGCCGGCGGCGACCGGCAGACCCGATCCATCCTGGACCA
>JADFTO010000038.1 GCA_022560215.1 Pseudomonadota bacterium
AAGATCCAAATAGGTTGCCTTGAGGTTTCCCCGGCGCATGGCGATCGCGCGCACCTCGGACCCGGGAACATAGGTCATCCGCTTGAACTTGATTCCATGCAACGATTCCATCAGGCGGGCGAGCGCCTCGGTTCCCGATCCACGCGAATGCACGGCCATATCCTGGCCGTCGAGATCCTTCCAGGTCTTGTAGAACTCCTTATTGACCACTGGGAAATAGGCAAGGCGCCGAAGCTGATAGAAGTGCCTGATCGGCGCTTTGAGAACCTGGATCATCTTGTAGGCAACACCAATGCCGATATCCATCTGGCCGTTGATGATCGCCTGAAAGACAACATCATCGGATTTGAACGGCGTCACCTCGATTTTGACGCCGCGCGCCTTGGCGTTCTCGAATCCGATCAGCAGGACGAGATCCTCCGCGCCGAGGGTATCGGCCGTACCCACGCGAATGGTTTCTTGGGCCTTCGCCTGAGACGCGCCAAATGATGAAACAAACGCCACGGCAAAAGCCGCAACGAGGACGCTACGTATTATCTTTTTCATGATTCTTTCCCTATGTGTCGCTTGCTGGATCCACATGCCGGTGGTGGATATCTTCCGCCCCGTCACCGTACGATGCACACATCGAAGCAATAACGAATGCATTCGATACGGCGATTACACCATTAGATCATTGATTTTACTAATTGATTATTGTAATGGATTATTCCATGAATCTGAAGAATGTAGACTTGAAACACTTGCGAGCCTTCGTTGCCGTGGCCGGTCATCAGAGTTTCGTGGCCGCCGCCAAGGTTTTGTGCATATCTCAACCAGCGTTGACCCAACGCGTTCAACAACTTGAGGCCCAAATCGGCGGGCGCCTTCTTGATCGCACGACCCGTCGCGTGCACGTGACGCCGCTCGGTGAAAACTTTCTTCCCCACGCCAGCCATCTGCTGGGGCATTTCGACACCCTGGTATCGGATATGGCGGATCTCCTCGCCCGTCGCAGCGGGCGGGTGGTGGTCGCGTGCCTGGCTTCCGTTGCGTATCGGTTGATGCCCTTGGTCATTTCGGCGTGCAAACGCGAATACCCGGGTATCGCCATCATCATCCGCGACGCCAATATGCGCGGCGTGCAAGCCAGCATTCAATCGGGCGAAGCGGATTTAGCCATTGGCAGCCACCTGGAAAACGAACCGGATCTGGATGCCACGGTCCTCGCGACGGACCAGTTCCGGCTCGTATGCCCGCGCGACCATCCCCTGGCAACGAAACGCGTCGTTCGTTGGCAGGATTTGTCTGGCCATCCCTTCATTGCCATGTCTTCGGAAACCGGCATCCGGCAATACCTTGACCCCGAGCTGCAACGCCGTGGGGTTCATCTGAATGTGATTGCCGAGGTTTCACACTTGGCCACCGTGAACGGAATGCTCGAAGAGGGGATCGGAATCTCGGTGCTTGCCGGCCTCATGCTGCCGCGCGACAATCATCCGACCTTGACTCACCGCGCCCTTGCTGGGGTTCCGTTACAGCGGGAACTCACCATCACCTGGCGCCGCGGAACCTCCTTTTCACCGGCGGCATCTGCCCTCCTTGAGATGATTGCGCTGGTGTTGCGAAATGACGAGAACAGAAGGCAGTGGTTCCATGTAACATGGACCCCGGACACTTGGGCCAAACTCAATCTTACCAAATAATCGATTGTGCCTCGTCAGGCGTTGTCACGGTAATGGCCTGCCCCCATGAAGGCCGGACCGGGCAGGGCTAAGATTTCTGGATGACGAAACGGAAAACACCGCCTGTTTCTTCCTCTGATTCCAGGAGCTGGTTGCCCGTCGCCCGGCAGTATGATGCGAAATCCCCGACCGACCCCGGGTCCGTCGAAAACACCTCGAGCGTATCGCCCGACTGCAGTTTTTTGATGTTTTTCCTGGCTTTAATGAGGGGAAGCGGGCAGTTCAAGCCCTTGGCATCGAGTGTTTCTGTCGCCATGTTCGCTGTTCCTCTCTTTCGTCCCAAAATCCGATCCGCAAAAGCGAACCGGCCTCGCGGAAAACAATATATAAAAATATAAACTGCTGAAAGGGCGATACACCGTTCCGCGTGCGGAGAGAGACAACGACCACGATGGCGGCGGCCAGAATTCGATTGGTCATCGGTTCCATCCCCCTTTCCTGGGGCCCAACGACGGCCCGGGACGCCATCCTTTCAACGCCATCGACACGACCCGGACGCCACCGCCGCTTCCGCCGACCAGGCCTCCCGCAGGCTCCGTTGGGCGCGGACGAAGCCGACGAACCGCTCGGCCCAACGGTTGGCGGCGGTATCGTGCTGGTGAGAGAAGGCGGCAAGCAGGTTGCCCAGCACCAGGCCGTCCCGCCGACCGTCGATCCCGTACCCCCGTGTCACCTCGTAAGCATAGCTCAGCCCATCGGGCAGGTTTTCGAGGGACGCGTAATGGAACTCGTGGGCCGGAAACGTCCCCCGGGCGGCGCCCAATGCGGGCCAGGGCGCGGCGTCGGTTTCCCTGAGCCTCATGTATCCGTGGCCGACGGGCCGTTCGTGCATGATCGCGTCCGCGGGGATGAACCCGACCATCTCATGGCGCCGTCCCCGCCACAGCAGGCTCTGGCACAGGTACATGAGCCCCCCGCATTCCGCGTAGGCCGGCAGCCCGGCTTCGAGCGCCCGGCGGATGTCGTGGCGAAGCGACTGGTTGGCGGCCAGCCTGGCGGCATGGGTCTCCGGGAAGCCGCCGCCGATGAACAGCCCGTCGGCAGCGGGCAGGCGGGCGTCGCGGAGGGTGTCGAAAGGCACCAGTCGGGCCCCGGCCCGGGCCAGGGCTTCGAGGTCGTCGGCGTAGTAGAAGCCGAAAGCGGCGTCCCGGGCGATGGCGATACGGACGTCGGGGGCCGGGGCCGGTCCTTTCGCAAGGCCGCCGCTGGGGACAAGGCGGACCGGTGTGCGGGCCAGCGCCCGCAACCCTTCCATGTCCACCCCCTGTTCGACGATATCGGCAATGGCGGCGATTTTGTCGTCGGCTTCCCGGGCTTCGTTGGCCGGCACCAGCCCGAGATGCCTCTCGGCGATCCCGATCTCCGGATTGTGCCCGATGACGCCCAGGACCGGCACGTCGGTGTAACGTTCGAGGGCCGCCCGAAGCTTGCCCTCGTGGCGCGGACCGTCGACCTGGTTGAGGATGATGCCGGCGATGCGGATATCCTCGTCGAAAACCTCGTAACCCTTGATCAACGGCGCAATGCCCCGGGTCATGCCGCGGGTGTCGATTACCAGCACCACCGGCAGGTCGAGGAGACTTGCCAGGGCGGCGTTGCTGTCCGTGCCTTCCACGTCGAGGCCGTCGAACAGGCCCTTGTTGCCCTCGACCAGGCCCAGGTCCGCGTCCCGCAGATGGACGGCGTAGGCGGCCTTGATCTCGTCGGCGCTCATGGTATGGAAATCGAGTGTCCGGCACGGACGGCCGGCGGCCCGGCCAAGCCACATGGGATCGATGTAATCGAGTCCCTTCTTGAAGGTCTGGACGACCGTGCCCCGCCGCGCCAGCGCCGCCGCGATGCCGAGCGTGACGGTGGTCTTGCCCGACGACCGGCGGATGGCGGATATGAGGATTCCGTTCATGATCAGGCCTCCAGTTCCATCCGTTCGCGCTCGCGCGCCGACCCCATCTCCGAGGCCAGCGCTTGCGCGCCTTCCTGGCCGTCGGCGCGCCCGGGGATGCGAACGAACGGGGCGAAGGGATGATCCGGCGTCATGTCTCCGCCTCCCGGGGGGGAGCGCTGGAAAGACCGGGATCGACCGCCTCCTCGGCCAGGGTCACGGGCAGGAACGGCAGGGTCCTGAGGCCGATCAGGGCGATGACCGCGGCGATGGCGATGCCGCCGAGTCCGAGGCCGATCTCCGGCAGGCTCGGAACATAGGTTGCGGTCTGCCCGTCGAAGAAGGAACTGCTCACCTCCAGTCCGGGGAACAGAACCAGGGGATAGGCCTGGCCGCCGATGACGATGACGTAGACCTGGATGAAACCGCCGAGGACCACCAGGCCTGCGGCCAGCAATACCCGCCTCCTGGTCAAGCCGGCCGCGTTGCCGAGCAGGATCGCCATCGGCGCCAGCCCGCCCAGAAGCACCTGTCCGATCCAGAACAGCGCCGTGATCACGCCCCCTTCGGCCAGAATGAACCGTTCGGCGGCGGCGTGTTCGGCGGCGTAGAGATTGGTCAGATGCTGGACGGCGACGAAATAGAGGTTCGCGGCGACGAAGACACCGAGCAGCCGGCCCATCCGGCGGATGAGGGAATCGCCGAGCGGCCTGTTGGCGGCCTCGCAAACGGCGACCAGCACCGGAACGAACACCGCCAGCCCGAAAGCGAACGACATGGCGATGAACAGCGGCGCGAGCACGGCGGCGTCGTAGGCTTCCCGCGCCACCAGGAAGCCGAAAATGAGGCCCGTGCCCGTGGTCAGCGCCAGCCGCCACAGGAACGCCACCAGTCCGGCGACCTGGATCCAACCGTTCATGCGGCGCTCCATCATCGTCCACAGATAGACGGCGGTGACGGTTACGAAGCCCGTGTAGAGAAAAATGTTCAAGGCGAAGATGGACTTTAAGTTGTAGGTCGTCATGGCGATCATCATCCGGTCGGGCCGTCCCAGGTCGAGGAGCAGGACGGCAAGCCCGCCGACGAGAAGGGCGATGGCCAGGAGCCCCGAAAGACGCGCCAGCGGCCGATAGGGGAGCCGTCCGAAGACGGAGCCCATGGACGCCACATTGAGGACGCCCGAGGCGGCGACGATAAGGAAAATGGCGAAGACGTGCGGCAGTCCCCAGACGATCTGGTTGTCCATGCCGGTGACCCAATGACCTTCGTGTTCCATGTACCAGGCGGCGACAAGGCCGAGCCCGACGGCGGCGGCGGCGGCGAGGAGAGTCCCGTAAAAAGCGCCGCTTGGCAGATCCAGGTGCCGGTAGGTAACGGTTTTCACGGCACTCTCCCCTAAAGGCCCCGGTAGCGGACGCTGGGATCGAGGCCCAGATCGGCGCGGATGGTGGCGGCCGGATAGCGCGCCAGCCGTTTCGATATCTCGCTCTCCCGGTCGTTGAGGTCGCCGAACACCAAGGCGCCGTTCCCCGTCGCCCGGCAGGCTTCGACGCAGGCCGGATGCCGGTCGTCGTCGATGCGGTGGACGCAGAAGGTGCAACTCTCCACCGTCCCCTTGCCGCGGGGCGCGTACGGTTTTTGGCCGGAGACGTCCTCGTGCACGAACGAGCGCGCCTTGTAGGGACAGGCCATCATGCAGTAGCGGCAGCCGATGCAGATGTGCTTGTCGACCAGCACGATGCCGTCTGCCCGCCTGAACGACGCCCCCGTCGGGCAGACGTCGACGCAGGGCGGGTTTTTGCAATGCTGGCACATCACCGGCAGGAACAGGGAGGCGCCGGTTTGCTTGTTCTTCAGGGTCACCTTGCGGATCCACTGGGGGTCGGTGGCCGGGCGGCCCTGGCCTTGCCAGCCGTTTTCGGTCTTGCAGGCGGCGACGCAGACGTCGCAGTCCGCCTGGCACTTGTTGACGTCGATCAAGAGCCCCCAGCGTTTTTCCGCCGTGGCGGGGCCGGTCTTGACCCCGGCGGCGGAAATCAGGGTGAGGCCAGGGGCCAGGGTCAGCCCGGCCAGGGCGGCGGTCCCGGCGAGGAAGCGGCGGCGGGTTTCGGACGGCCCGGTCATTTTCCCGCCGCCTTTTTTTCGCGTTTCGCCGTATGGCATTCGAAACAGTCGATGCGTACGGCCGTGAACTCATGGCACCCGGCACAGAAGGGACGGACCGTTTCCTCCCCGCCCGCTTCCGGGTCGGGGGAGGAATGGCATTCGACGCATTGCCTGAGGCTGAACTTCTCGCCGCGGATTCCCTGGCGCATGGTCCTGTCGCGCTGATGGGTCAGGTATTGCATATGGAAGCGCCGCATCTCCTCCACCGGCGCCACGCATTGCCCGCCCTTGGCCTTGGGCAGTATCGGCAGGGGCATCCAGACTTCCGCGGCGCAGGCCGGCGGGGCGGCCATGGACAGGGGCACCAAGGTAATGGCCATGAAACACAAAAATGCAAAGGCGGGTTTCATTTGCGCGCTCACTCCCCCAATCCCATCTGAATGTAACCCGCCGGACAAACGTCCTTGCAGATGTGACATCCGATGCAGCGCGTGTAATCGGTATCCACGTAGCGGCCGAGGGCACGCTCATCCTTTGCGACCCGGAAGACGGCGTCCTGGGGACAATAGATGAGGCAGTTGTCGCACTCGAAACACATGCCGCAGCTCATGCACCGTTCCCCCTCGGCGACGGCCTGCTCCTCGGTCAGCCCCTCGGTCCGCTCCTCGAAGTTGCCGAGCACCTCGTCGGCGGACACGTGGAGTTCCCGGCGTTTGTTCCGCGCCTCGTATGCGAAGTGGCCGAGAAAAAGGTCGTCCTGGGGGATGATCTGGGAGGCGCCCCGGTCCTCGTAGTTGTGGATGGCGAACTCCTCGGCGAAGGTGCCGCAGCTCGGCGTGTGATCGAAGGCCTGCGGCTGCAAGTCGCGCCGCGTCAGCTCGGCAAGCAGGTTGAAGTGGTGCACGTCCACCTTCGGCCGGCGGTCCGGGGGGGCGCCGCTCAGGTGGCGGTGGACGCCCTCGGCGGCGATGCGGCCGTGGCCGATGGCCGTGACCAGCAAGTACGGCTTGATGGCGTCGCCGCCGACGAAATGACCCGGCTTGCCGGCCACCTGATAGACGTTGTCGGCGTCCATCAGACCGCGGCCGTTGTCGAACTCCTCAAATCCCCGATAGTCGCCGAACTGGCCGGTGGCGGCGACGATGAGGTCGCACTCGATGTCGAAGGTCTCGTCCTCCCTCGGCTTCATCTCGCCCTCGACCCAGTCCACCGGCACCACCTTGAGGTGGGTGGCCCGGCCGTCCTCGCCGCGCACCACCTCGACCGGGGCTTGGCTTTCGTGAATCTCGACCCCCTCGGCGATCACCGATTTCAGCTCGTGCTTGGTGGCCGGAGCCTTGGAGATGGGGCGGCGATAGACGATCCACACCTGGGCCCCTTGGCGGCGGGCCGCCCCGGCGACGTCGTGGACGGTCTGTCCCAGGATGACGTTTTCCGGCCGGTCCTTCTCGTGGACCGACGTGATGTGGCCGATGCGCCGGGCGACGGCGGCCACGTCCATGGCCGTGTCGCCGCCCCCGATGACCAGGACGCGGCCCGTCAGGTGCCCCAGGCGTCCCTCGTTGAAGGCGCGCAGGAAGGCCATCCCGTCGACGCAGTTGGGGGCCTCGGCTCCGGGCACCGAGAGGGCGCGCCCGGAGGTGGCGCCGATGCCCCAGAAGATGGCGTCGAAGTCCTTTTCCAGCTCCGCCACCGAGACGTCGGTGCCGACCCGGGTCTCGGTCCGGACCTCGACCCCCATGTCGACGATGCGCTGGATTTCGCCGCGCAGGACATCGCGCGGGATGCGGTAGCCGGGAATCCCGAAGACCATCATGCCGCCCAGTTCGCGGTAGGCCTCGAAGATGGTGCAGGCGTGCCCCTTGAGGCGCAGGAAATAGGCCGCCGCCAGGCCGGCCGGGCCGCCGCCGACGATGGCGATCCTCTTGCCCGTGTCGGGGCCCGGCTTGGGCAGTGAGAGCCCGTGCTCCAACGCCCAGTCGCCGATGAATTGCTCGACGGCGTTGATGCCGACGAAGTCCTCGACCTCGTTGCGGTTGCAGCCGTCCTCGCAAGGCGCCGGGCAGACCCGCCCCATGGTCGCCGGAAACGGGTTGGCCTCGACCATGCGGAGAAAGGCGTATTCCTGCCACGCCATGGCGTCCACGGGCGGCTTGTCTATGCCGCGGGCGATGGCGAGCCAGCCACGGATGTCATGTCCCGACGGGCAGCTTCCCTGGCACGGCGGCGTGCGGTGGACGTAGGTCGGGCACTTGTGGGAGTGCCCGGCCGTAAAGATCTTCTCCTGCCAAGGCGGCGGCGAGTCGTCGCCGTCCTGGTAGCGGCGCCAGGTCAGCTTGGCGGTTTCGGCGACGTCATCCATCGTCGTTTCCTTCCTCGGCCTGGCCGCCGCCGCCGGCCTTGTCGGTTTCCGGCGCCTGGGTTGCGGCCCCGTCGAGCACGATGGCGTTGCCGACCAGTTGATGAAGGCTGACGATCCTGTCCATGGGAACGTCGTAATAGGGCATCACCTTGGCGAACTGGGCCTTGCAGATGGCGCAGATGGCGGCCATGTGGGTGACGCCGTGGTCCTCCGAAACCCTCCGGAAGGCCTCCATCCTGGGTTTCGCCCCCTTGACCCGGAGCTCCATCAGATCGTCCGTCAGCAGGCCGCCGCCGCCGCCGCAGCAAAAGGTGTTTTCGTGGATCGTGTCATCGGCCATGTCGACGAAGTTGTTGCAGCAGGCCTTGATGATCTCGCGCGGATAGACGAACTGTCCGCCGGGATCGTCGCCCATGCGGGACGCGCGGGCGACGTTGCATGAATCGTGGAAGGTCACGGTCATGTGGTCGTTGGCCGACTTGTCGAAGCGGAGCGCGCCCTTTTGGATCAGGTCGTGGGTGAACTCGCAGATGTGCTGTGGGAAGGGATAGGCGGGATCGAGGAAGTCGAACGGTCCGGCCAGCGTGTCCCAGAAATTATAGGCGACCCGCCAGGCGTGGCCGCACTCGCCGACGATGACCCGCCGGACGCCCAGGTCCTTGGCCGCCTTGTGGATTCGCCGGGCGATCCCCTGCATCTGGTCGTAGGAACCGATGAACATGGCGAAGTTGGCGGCTTCCGAGGCAAAGGAGCTCAGCGTCCAGCTGATCCCGGCCTGGTGGAACACCTTCGCGTATCCGATCAGGCCGTCGACATGGGGTTCGGCGAAGAAATCGGCGCTCGGCGTCACCAGCAGCACCTCGGCCCCCGGTTCGTCCAGGGGCAGACGGACGTCGACGCCCGTTTCCTCGGCGATATCCTCTTCCAGGTCCTTGAGGGTGGCGGCCAGGGCCCGTTCCGGAATGCCCAGGTTGTTGCCGAGCTTGTGGACCTTGCCGATGATCTCGTTGCAGTACTTCTGCCCACGCCCGACGCTGTTCATGATCTCGCGCGCCGCCATGGAGA
Source organism: Pseudomonadota bacterium (assembly GCA_022560215.1). Classification (GTDB taxonomy): domain Bacteria; phylum Pseudomonadota; class Alphaproteobacteria; order Rhodospirillales; family 2-02-FULL-58-16; genus JADFTO01. Next base: position 9,140 of record JADFTO010000038.1, read on the forward strand.
ATTCCGCCGTGTCGATGCCGTAGGGACAGAAGACGGAACAGCGCCGGCACTGCGAACACTGGTGGAAATAGGTGTACCAGTCGTCCAGCACCTCCTCGGTCAGGTCCTCGGCCCCGACCAGCCATGGAAACCATTTGCCGGCGGTGGTGAAATAACGGCGATAGACCTTTCGCATCAGGTCCTGGCGCGCCACCGGCATGTTCTTGGGATCGCCGGTGCCGAGAAAGTAATGACACTTGTCGGAGCAGGCCCCGCATTTGACACAGGCATCCATGTAGACCTGAAGGGCGCGCGACTTGCCGAGCAGTTCCCCGAACTTGTCGAGCGCCCTGGCCTGCCAGTCGTCCACCAGCTCACCCGGAAAGCCGAGGGCCTTCTGGTGCTCTTGGCCGGCGGCGAAGGGCCGGCTATGGGCCATGCTGCCGGGAACGACGGCGGGCGTCTCCGTGTAGTCGTCCAGATCGGGGACGTCGAAGTCCTTCATGCTCAATCCCTGGCGCCGGGAACGGCGGCCCACGGCGTGACGTTGCGCTTCTCGCGCGGATTGTCGATCTGGTTCCGGGTCGGGCTGAAGAAGACACCAGGCGCGTGCAGAAGCTTGGAGAACGGAAAGACGATCATCAGCGCCGCCACCAGGCCCAGGTGCAGGAGCAGCAGCGGGTTGCCGGGCAGCGGCTGCCAGTCGAAGTAGACGAGCCCGAGCGCGAACGCCTTGAGGCCGACGATGTCCACCCGCTCCACGTACCTCATCAGCAGCCCGGTGACGGCGATTCCGGCGAGAAGCAAAAGCATCAGATGGTCGGAAAGGCCGCTGATATAACGCATGCGGTCGAGGACGACGCGCCGGAGCCATAGTCCGCCGAGCCCCCCAATCAACGCGAAGGCCGCGTATTTGGGAAAGGGCTGAATCCACGCCACCCAAAGCCAGACCGGCTCGGTGAAATAGCGCAAGTGCCCGAGAAGCACCACGACGAGAGCGGCGTGGAAGGTCCAGCCGAACAGCCATATCCACTTGTTGGAACGGAACAGGCTCTCGAAAAGCACGACCTCGCGCCCCATCCGCAGGACGACGCCCGCCGCCGTGGTCGGCGCCGGGGTGGTCGGAATCTTCAGGGGCGCGGGAACGGTGGCGTAGCGATGGATCTTATGCGCCAGCCCCAGCGCCAGAATGGCGGCGGCGGCGTAGAACAATATGGCGAAGGCCATCGTTACCATGACACCTGGCCGCCCCGGCGTCCGAACCCGCCGGTTTCCGGGGCAGGCGCGCCACTCTTATTCAGTGTCGGCACCGGGCCGGGTCAAATGCAGCCGGTCGGCTTCGGAAGGCCGGCGATCTTGCAGGCCTGCTTGGCGGGACCGTAGGGAAACAGCTCGTAGAGATAGCCGCTGTTGCCTTTGTCCGCTCCGAGCGATTTTTTCAGGGCCTTGGTCAGGACCCGGATGGCCGGCGCGATCTGATATTCCTCGTAGTAATCGCGCAGGAAGTTGACGACCTCCCAGTGTTCGTCGGTCATGTCGATGTCTTCGTCCTGGGCGATCAGATTCGCCAACTCCTCGCTCCACAGACCGATATCGGTGATGTAGCCTTCCTCGTCGTGTTCGATGGCGTTTCCGTTCAGTTGATAAGCCATGATCAGTTGCCTCCGTCTTCGATGTCGTCCAGGTCCGGGCTCACAGCCATGCCTGCACCACGTCGTGCTCGGCCACGAGTTCGACGAAGCCGCCGTAATCGACGACCTCTATGCCGTCGATCAACGGTTTTTCGCCGAGCCCGCGGGCCTCGATGTCCGGGCCCAGGACATAAAGTTTCAAATCGCCGATCCGCCCCGCCAGCCGGTCGCTGACGGACGAATCCCTGAGTGCCGCGTAGACGCCGTCCTCGATCAGCAGAATCCCGCTGTCCTTCCTGGCCAGCCTGAGGCAGCTGTCCAACGTGTTCCTTTCGAACGGTGACTTGTTCACCGTATGCAGCATCCTCGGCTCTCCGCTCATGCCGAAATCACCACGTCCTGCGCGTTCATCAGTTCGCTCAGTTCCTCCGCGCCCATCACCTCGACGCCGATCACGAAATCGTCGGGCGCCAGGCCGCGGGCCTCCATGGACTCCTTCTCGACGATGATTCGCCAGACCATGTCCAGGTCCGGGTCCTCGTCGGCGTCCTCCTTTTCCATCTCGATGACGCCGTAGGTGGGCGAGAAGTTCTTCATACCGAGGGTCGTGGTGTCGTGCCCCTTCTTGATCTGATAGACGCCGTCGTCCATGAACACGATCGCCGCGTGCTGCTCGAAGGCCGCGGAAACCAGGACCATTTCCAGGATTTCGAGGGCATAGATGGTGCCATAGGGCGCCCTGCGGTTGACGAACATGAAGCGCTTCTTCACGCCCTTGGTATCGAAGCTGCTCTCGTTCACCTCGTCCATGGCCCTCAGTCCCCGAATACGATGGTGCGGTCCGCCGCCATGCCGAGTTCGATAAGCTGGCCGAGGCCGGAAATCCGGAACCCCTCGGCGAGGATCTCGTCCTTGATGCCGCGGCGGAGCGCCGCCGCCACGCAGACGACGAGGTCGACGCCGTGTTCCTCGGCGAGCGCCCCCCAGAGCTTGACCAGGTCGCGGTCGTCGGACTGTGGCTTCGACAGCTTGTTGGCGTTGTTGACGCCGTCGTAATAGAAGAACACCCGCAGGATTTCGTGGCCCTTTTCCAGGGCCGCCTTGGCGAAGTGGTAGGCGGTGTCCGAGGCCTGATGAGTGAACGGCCCCTCGTTGACAAGTATCCCCAATTTCATGCCCGTCAGCCCTTTCGCTTTTGGTCCGCTCAGAAGTGGATGTGGGTGGAGGCGTTCAAGGAATGGCGCGCCCCCCGGTAGTCGTCGATGTGATAGCGCGTGAACGGCATGTCGACGAGCTCGAAGAACCTGGGCCAGCCGATGCGTTCGATCCATTCGCCCATGCGTTCCCAGTGGCGGGCGTTGTCCTTGTAGGCGTAGAGGATCGTCTTCACCGCCTCGGCGACCTCGGGCCAACGCGGCGGATTGTTGGGCAGGTTCGCCAGCGCCAGCTTGTGGAAGGTGGGCTTGGAGCGGGCGTTGGAATGCTTGCCGCCGACCCAGATCGCGAGCTTGGTCGATTCATCGGAGTTGATCTGCATCGGCGGACAGGGCGGATAACAGGCGCCGCAGCAGATGCACTTCTTCTCGTCGACCTCGAGCGAGGCCTTGCCGTTGACCATGGCCGGGCGGATCGCCGCCACCGGGCAGCGGGCGATCACCGCCGGCCGCTCGCAGACGTTGGCCACCAGGTCGTGGTTGATCTTCGGCGGCTTGGTGTACTGGACGTTGATCGCGATGTCGCCCTGGCCGCCGCAGTTGACCTGACAGCACGAGGTGGTGATGCGGACCCGGTTCGGCATCTCCTCGTTGATGAACTCCTCGTAGAACTCGTCCATCAGCGCCTTGGCCACGCCCGATCCGTCGGTGCCCGGGATGTCGCAGTGCAGCCAGCCCTGGGTGTGGTTGATCATGGTCACCGAGTTGCCGGTGCCGCCGACGGGGAATCCCTCCTCGGTCAGCTCGTCGATCAGGGGCTGGACCATGTCGACGGAGCTGAGCATGAACTCGATGTTGCTGCGGCTGGTGAAGCGGACGTATCCCTCGGCCAACTCGTCCGCGATGTCGCAAAGTTTGCGGATGGTGTAAACGTCCATCTGGCGCTGGGTTCCGGCGCGCACCGTCCACACCTCGTCGCCGCCGTGGGCAACATGGTGAAGCACGCCGGGACGTGGCCTGTCGTGCCAGGCCCAGTCGCCGTAATTCTTCTTGAGCACAGGATGCATGTAGGGGAACGGGTCGGGGACGCCGGACTCGATGGGCCGGCGCGGCGTTTGTTTGGCCTCGCTCATGACCGTTTCGCCCTGGGTGTCCTGAATTTGCTCATTGCCTCTCTCCCAAGACGCCTACTCGGCGGCGGTCTCCGCCGCCGCGTCGCCCGCCTGTTCGGCCTTGCGGCGGCGCCATTTCTCGGCCTCCTCGTCGAAATTGTCGATGCGGACGTAGGAGTTGGTGCGCGGATGGTTGATCATGTTGGGGTCGATCTCGACGCCGATGCCCTCCAGGAAATTGTGCAGCCCGATGCGGTCGATGGTCTCGCCGATCCGTTCGTGTTCCAGGGCGTTCTCGGCGAAGAACTCGATCACCCGCTCGCCGAGCGCCTTCAGCTCCTCGAAGTCCTCGTCCGTTTTCAGCTTCATGAAGGGCACGATGACGCTTCCCATCAGGTCGCCTATCTTGAGCGTCCGCTTGCCGCCGATGAGGATGCTGGCTCCCTTGTCGTCGCCGGGCGAAAGCGCCTTTGTCATGACGTTGATGCAATGCATGCACCGGACGCAGCTTTTGTTGTCGACCTCGAGGGTGTCGTCGTCGTTGAGGCTGAGGGCGTTCGTCGGACAGCGGGTGATGACGTTGTCGATGGTGTACTTTCGGCCGGCCTTCTCGACGTATTTCTTCACTTCGTCCTGGTTCACCTTCATGTCGTCGCGCCAGGTGCCGATGACGGCGAAATCGGAGCGTTGGATGGCGTTGACGCAGTCGTTGGGGCAGCCCGAGAACTTGAACTTGAACTTATAGGGCAGTGCCGGGCGGTGCATCTCGTCCAGGAAGGCGTTGATCATCTTGCGGTGGGCGTGAATCTCGTCGTAGCAGGACTGCTCGCAGCGGGCGTGACCGACGCAGCTCATGGACGTCCTCAACGCCGGTCCGGCGCCGCCGAGATCGAGACCGATCCCGTTCAACTCGTCGAAGGCCTTCTGCACGTTCTCGGTCGTGCAGCCCTGGAACATGATGTCCCCGGACTGGCCGTGGAGCGCGATCAGGCCCGATCCGTGCCGCTCCCAGATGTCGCACATCTTGCGCAGCAACTCGGTGGAATAATGCATGCCGGCCGGCGGCTGGATGCGAAGCGTATGGAACTCCTTCGACTCGGGATAGTCTTCGGCGACCTCGGAGAACCTGGGGATGACGCCGCCGCCGTAGCCGAAGACGCCGACCGTCCCGCCTTTCCAATAGCCGCGGCGGGTCTCGTAGGAAAGCTCGAGCTGACCGAGCAGGTCGTTCATCATCGGGCCGTAGGGCTTGTCATCATCGGCGGCCAGACGTTTCAATCCCTTGACGAAGCTCGGCCAAGGGCCGTCCTCGAGTTCGTCGAGCCGGCACAGCACGCGGCTGGCCGCGGTGCTGGTGGAAGCGGCGCCGGTGGCGCCCCGGGCCGGGGCGGCGTCGTTCCCGGC
>JADFTO010000039.1 GCA_022560215.1 Pseudomonadota bacterium
CAGATGGGATATCCGGCGCGGTTCATGGAAATGGCGATCAGATGACTGAGGGTGTCGTCCCGCTCCTTCATGAAGGTGGCCTCGGACTGTTCTATCGGCGTCAGCCCCTTGGGCATGCCCTTTGGCGCAGGAAAGTGTGAAAGTGGCCGTGCTCGTCATCCCGATGGGAGTGGTAGTAGTACTGGGAATGGGTCTCCGGGTCGTAGACGTCGCCTTTCGGATAATGGTCCATTTCGAAGAACTCGCCCTGGCCGCGGAGAACTTCCCCGACCACGTTGTCCTCGGTCTTCCTAAGCACGCGGTAACACTCGAGGATTCGTTCACCCGCCTCGGCCATGGACCCGAGCCTTGCTTTCGACAGGTCGTACAGTTGGGCCATGATCCATCCTTGGTGGGCGGTCCGAACCGCGGGGCGCCGGCTATTCCACGCCCGTTGACATGAATTGTCCAGTTCCGGCGACAGGCACGGCGTCCAACGGCAGGAAGAGTGCATAAAAAAATGCCGCAGGCCTGGGCCTGCGGCATGCATAACGATTATCGAGAGAGGTTTCGGCCGCTTAATTGCTCTTCTTGGCCGCGCACGGGTTGCACGGATTGCATCCCTTCTTGAGCAAGATGGCGCAAGGGTTGCAGGGGTTGCAGGGGTTGCACGCCTTCTTGGCGGCGCAGGGGTTGCAGGGGTTGCACACCTTCTTGGCGGCGCACGGGTTGCACTGGGCAGCAAGCTGGACGCCATCGTACTGGCCGAGGCTCTTGGCCGCGGCCTCGGGAAGAACTTCCATGGCGCCGGCGCCGGCCAACGCGGCGACCCCGATTACCGCAAGGGTCTTTTTCAGCATGTTGATGTCTCCTTTTCAAGGAAAGTCGGGATTATTCCACCCCATCGTGAATACGGTCAGGCCATTTATAAAATCCCGGCAGGTTTCAAAGCGAATAAAGTTCAATCACAAGGCCGTGATGCTCATGATTCAGGCGTAAAAAAAGCGCCGGCGGCATTCCTGCCGCCGGCGTCTCGACGATGATCATCTGTCCCGGCCCCGGTCGGAGCCGGAGAGCAAGGAAAGCGAAAGGGCTACTTCACCCGATACTCCGCCGGCAGGAAGAACAAGGAATCCTGGGTCTCCGCCACGCCGACGTGACACTCGGCGCAGAACTTCACGGTCGCCGAGCCTTTTCCGTTCGTGGTGCCGACCAGTTTTCCATTGGGCATGATCATGCTGTATTGCCAGTTGTCCGTGTCCTTGTTGAATCCCGCCGGCATCTTTTTCATGATGAACAGCGGTCCCGCCGCCAACTGCCCGTTGGCCTTGACGAGGAAGCTGTCCTTGGCGATCACGGAACCTACCGGCATCCTGCCGGCCTTTTCGAACAACCTGTATCGGTAGGCCGCGTACTTGTTGGCGTAGTTGTTGACGTAGCGGTTCCCATGGGTGGCGGACAGATAGGGAGAAGAGGATACATTGGTCCAGCCGGCATAGCCCTGAACGTCCTTAACCCCGGCCTTGGCATAGCCGCCCGTCATCGAGTCGTTCAAGCAGTCATATGCCGCCCTGGCTTCCACCGGGGAGAGCTCGACCGCCGCCCCCGCGGCGCACGGATTGCACGGATTGCACGGACTGCACGCCTTCTTGGCGGCGCACGGGTTCTTGGCGGCGCACGGGTTCTTGGCGGCGCACGGGTTGCACGGGCTGCACGCCTTCTTGGCGGCGCACGGGTTGCACGGGCTGCAGGCCGAGGTCACCAGGCGGGGCACCACGCACTCCGAGGAAGCGACCCCGCCGCCGGCGCAGGGATTGCACGGGTTGCAGGGGCTGCACGCCTTCTTGGCGGCGCACGGGTTGCACTGGGCAAGCTGAACAGCGATCGGCCGGCTTTTGGCAACCGGATTCAACTGATCACCCGCCGGGTTGAAAGCGTACCCCGGACCGCCATACACCAGAGCACCGCTGACGGCGATCCCGGCTCCCACCATGACCGGAATAACCGTGCCGGAGAGAAGTTTCGATTTCAACGAATTCAAGACATGGTCTCCTTATAATCGCTTATGAATGCCAAATGCCTGATCGAGAAACGGCGCCGACATCTGGAGCCGAAGTCCTGGGCGCAAGCAGTTGAAGGAGCTCGGGTCGCTTCAAAGGTGGCAGAACTTCCCCGTCTCAGCCAGTCAAGCGATATCAAAATCCTGTGATGTTGCGATGCAATATCTACTCGGCGGCCCTTCGGCGGCCCTATTGTCGACAATGTTCGTTCACCCACCCCTTAGGCGGGAGCACGAGATGACAAGGCTGATGCGCGATCGGCTGATCCGGGCCCTTTCCGTGGCGGTCATTGCGGCCGCCTTCACGGCTGGACCCGCCCGCAGCGGATCGGACATCGGGGTTCCCGCCACGGTGACGGTTCCCGCCGGGCCCTTCATCATCGGATCGGACCCAGCCGAACGCGAGGCCGCCTACCTCCTGGACGAGGCAGCCTACGGCCACAGCCGGACACGGCAATGGCGCTGGTACGAAGACGAACGCCCCAGGACCCGAAGCCACGTGCCCGCCTTCGCCATCACGGCGACGCCCATCACCAACGCCCAGTATGCGGTTTTCGTCGCCGCGACGGATCACCCCGCCCCCGGCGTGGACGCAAAGACCTGGGCAGGATACGGACTGATTCACCCATTCGCGCGCACGCGCCGCCATGCCTGGTCCGGAAACCGGCCGCCGGCGGGACGCGCCGATCATCCCGTGGTCCTGGTTTCCCATGATGACGCCCTGGCCTACGCCGGATGGTTCAGCGAACGGACGGGACGGAAGTGGAGGCTGCCCAGCGAAGAGGAATGGGAGAAGGCGGCGCGCGGCGGCGACGGGCGACGATTTCCCTGGGGAGACGAATTCGATCCGAAGCGGCTGAACAGCCACGACCGGGGCCCCTTCGACACGACGCCCGTCGGCCGCTTTGCGGACGGCAAAAGCCCCTTCGGCCTGCTCGACGCCGCCGGTCAGGTGTTCGAGTGGACCCGGACCCCTTCCGGCCGGGACCGCTTCATCGTCAAGGGTGGATCGTGGGACGACAAGGGGTGTGGCGTGTGCAGGCCGGCGGCCCGTCATTCGCGCCCGGGGAACCTCAAGCACATCCTGATCGGTTTCCGGCTGGTGCGCGTGGATTAGAGTCTGACTCTAATCCACGCCCGCGCACTCATAGATCGGACACCTCCAGTGGATAATCCGGCGTGGTGTTGAGGGGGCAGGAATAGAGGTACTTCCCGGGCTTCAGGGTGACCGTGTAATCCTGGGTCTCGCCGAGGGAAAGGCCGCCGCCCGAGACGCTGGTCCTGGTCAACCTGTGAAGCGGATTCCTCCAGTCGTAATCGTCGGAACGCAACCAAAAGCCCAGGTCATAAGGCACGTTCCTGTTGGTCACCCGGAAGACGTACTTTCCAGGTTTGAGCTTGAGGACCCGGGACTTGGCGAGCCGGTCCTTGCCGGTCTTTGAGTTGATGGCCTCGCAGTCGGCCTTTTTCGATGTTTTGAAGTTATGGTCCCTGCCCTCGGGTTCCAGGAACTGGCACCCCGTCTGGGTCAGCTCGATGATCTCCTGGGCCGCGGCGCCCGCGGGCGTAATCGCCACGGCAAAGATCGTGCCGGCGACCAGGAGAGCATGACGGGGGAGTGTGCCTGGAATCGGGATCATGGTTTGCTCCTCGAGTCGTTCCGTGGCTCATAGGGCGAAACGGGAACCATTCGCAAATCACCTTGACGTGAAGGATAGGTTGATCCGGACAAGTGCTCCAGTCCTCATTCGAGACGGAACAGGGGACGCAGTCGCACGCCGATGAAATTCCCGGGGACGGCCAGGGCGATCCACACCCAACCGTGCAGGCTGGTCGAGGCGACGCCGCTGAAAAAGGCCCCGATGTTGCAGCCGTAGGCCAGGCGGGCGCCGTAACCCATCATCAGCCCGCCGATGACGGCCGCGGCCAGCGAGGGCAGGGGGACGGGCGCCTTCGGCGCCACCTTGCCGGCGAGGGACGCGGCGACGAAGGCGCCCAGCATGATGCCGATGTTCATGACCGAGGTCACGTCGGAGAGGATGGGGCGGGCCAGGGCCGCCCGTTGGAAGCCGCCGCTCCAGAAGGGACTGGCCGACGGATCCCAGCCCAGCGCCAGCGCCCCCTTCGCCGCCCACAAGGCAAAGGCCCAGGTGATCGACCAGGGATGGCCCGCGATCAGCAAAGTCGCCCAGTTCAACAGCGCCAGAAGGCCGGCGCTCATCAGCAGGGGCCAGGGGCCCCTGAGCAGGTTTTGCCAGCCGATTTTCTCGAGAACGGGCCGCTTGTTACGGCCTCCCAGGGCCCTGAGCCCCAGATAGATCAACGCCAGGGCGCCGAGCTGCAAGGGAACGGCCATTCCCCAGCCCAAGGCCTGTCCCAGTGAAACCGGGCCCAACCCGGGCAGGGCGCTCCACCAATGGAGATCGAGGCTGGCCCAAAACCCGCCCAGGCAGAAGCAGACCAGGACCAGTGCCGTCCTCGGGTTGCCGCCGCCGGCCGCATACAGGGTTCCCGAGGCGCAGCTGCCGCCCAGTTGCATGCCGATACCGAAGAGAAAGGCCCCGAAGGCCATGGAAAGACTGACCGGAGCAACGGCCCCGGTGACGCCGTGGCCGAAAGCCGTGCCCCCTGCCAGGACCGGCGCGAACAGCAGGATGGCGGCGGCCAGCATCAACAATTGGGCGGAAACGCCGGAAATGTCGCCCTCGGTGATGGCGCGGCGGTAGGCGCCCGTGAACCCGAACGCGGCGTGATAGAGCGCGACGCCCAACCCTAAGCCGACGGCGAACAGGGCGGCCGTCTTGCCGCCGGCGGCGAGCAGATGGGCGAACAGGCCGGCGGCCGTCAGCGCCGCCGCGACGAGAAAGGGCCGTTGCATTGGCGGAAGCGACAGGGTTGCGGATATCAAGGCCGCCCCCCTTCCCGCGGCGGAGAACCCGGCAAGCGCATCATCAGGCCTGGATGTCGACGATGGAACCCCTGGACAGGGATTGTCCCGGCAGGGGCGCATTCGCCAGCTGCCGCTGGGCCTCGCTTCCCCGGCCCGAGCGAATGGAGTTGATGAAGGCCGACGTGCCCGTCAGTGCACAAATCTCTGCCACGAGCTCCACTCCCCGCCCGGTACCGATTCCGGGGGATTGATCCCATCGCGAGGGAAGATTATGCCATATCCGCCGTGATCGGCATATCACTTCTGTATTCCGGCGGTTCCCGAATTGCCAAGGGATTACGGGGGGCGGAAGAGCTTTCCCTCATGCTATAAGGTCCGGCGACCGCCTCCGCCGCCGCGGGGTGACGCGCAATTTGGCTCCCCTAGCGCCGGACCGCGGGAATTAGACTGATCGTTAGTCCCTCGCGGACAGGGAACCACGCCATGCTGAAGTGGATCACGGGGCGAAAGAGGAAGGAGCAGAAGGCGCCCCCCTACGACAAGGCCAGGAAAATCGCCGAAAAGGGGGGAATTGAGGAACGGCGCGACCAGGCGTCCAACGAAGACCTGCACCCGGAAATCCTCTATTACTTCGCCACCGACGAATCCCCGGAAGTCCGCCGCAGGGTCGCGGGAAACCCGGGAACCCCCCTCCAGGCCGACAAGGTGCTGGCCCGTGACGTTGATGACGAGGTCCGTTGCGAACTGGCCGCCAAGATCGGGCGGCTGGTCCCCTCCCTCTCCAAGGACGAGAACGAACGCCTGACGAACCTGGCGATCGAGGTGCTGGAGATTCTGGCCCAGGACAATCTGCCCAGGGTGAGGTCGATCGTGTCCCAGGAAATCAAGCAGGCGACGAACATTCCACACCACCTTGTCAGGCGCCTGGCGGAGGACGTGGAAGAGATCGTCTCGGCGCCGGTGCTGGAATACTCCCCCTTGCTCAGCGGCCAGGACCTCCTCGAAATCATCGCGGGCGGGGTCTCCGAGGACGTGCTCACCGCCGTCGCGAACCGCCGGGACCTGGCCGAATCCGTGGTCGACGCCTTGGTCGGCATCCACAAGGCGGGCGCCCTGAAGGCCCTGCTCGGGAACAAGTCCGCCCATATCAGCGAGGAAACCCTCGACAAGATCGCCATCATCGCCACCGGGGCCGTGGAACTCCACGAGCCCATAATCAACCGCGAAAACCTTTCCTTGAGGATGATCCGCCGCATCGCCGGCTTCGTCAGCGCTTCCCTGGTGGACATCCTGATAGAGCGCAACGAGCTGAACGACGACGTTGCCTCCGACATCCGCCGGGCCGTGCGCAAGCGCATCAGCAAGGACGATTTCGACGAGGATTCCCCCGACCCGGACAGGGGCGGAGAAAGGGCCCGGCAGATGTTCGAACAGGGCTCCCTTGACGAGGAGGCGGTCATTGACGCCATCGACGAGAACGACAAGACTTTCGTGCGCCAGGCTCTCGTCCTGTTGTCGGGACTGCCGGAGCAGGCCGTATCCAAAATGCTCGATGCCGGAAGCGGCAAGGCGGTCACGGCGCTGGCCTGGAAATCCGGGCTCAGCATGTGGGCCGCGACGAAACTGCAAACCCGCATCGCCAGGATACAGCCCAAGTCCATGATCAAGGCCCGCGAAGGCCGCAACTACCCCATGCCGGAAGCGGACCTCAACTGGTACGTGGACTACTTCGCCGATTGAAGCCCGCCCGAACCGTAGCCATTCAGGCCCGCCGGGGCCCGATCAAGTCATGGCCGCGCCTGCTGGCGGCTGACCAGGAAACACAAAGCCAGGGTCAGCGCCAGGAGACCGATCCCGACAACGAAGAAACTGCTTGCGATATCGAAGAGGTCGGCCAGGAATCCCATGACCAGGGGGATGACCAGGGAAGCGACCCGGTTCGCCGTCGTGCGCAGCCCGACGCTCATGCCCTGCTTTTCAGGCCCCGCCGCCTTCGACAGGACCGAAATGATCAGGGGCAGGCTTAAGCCGTAACTGGCCCCGAAGAGCATCGCCAGGACCAGCAATACGCTCAAATCGGCAAACAAGGGGGTGACCGAAATGAAAATGACGGTCGTGGCCACGGTGACGGCCAGCAGCCATGGTGGCCCCAGCAGGCGCGTCATGGGGCCGGACAGGAGGCTCGCTAAACTCCCCGCCACCGCCGCCGCGCCGACAAGGGCCCCGATCATGGTGCCGGATACTGAAATCGATTCGAGATAGACCGGATAGAACGATCCCTGGACGCTGATGGCCGACAAGCGGATGAAGGTGGCGACGATGACCAGGAGGATCGCCCCATCCCGGAGCAGGAAAAAGGCGTCGCGATAATCCGTCCAGCGGGGCATGAGCTGGCGCCATCTCAAGGGGGTCGCTTCCACCCTATTTCCCTTCCCCGACGCCGGCATGAGGGTGACGGCGACGAACAGGCAGGCGCCCCACGCACCGAGCAGCCCGAATGCGCCGATGGGGCCGAGCCAGTCCCAGGAGACGCCGACGATCAAGGGGCCGGCGGCGATCCCCGCGTTGCTGAAAAAGCTGAACCGTCCGGCGTGGACGGGATTCCCCATGGTCAACTGGCCGATCTGGATTTGCGCCCCCATCCACGAAAAGCCCAGCATCAATCCGCCGATGAGCTGCAGGACGATGACCGCGCCGATCCAGGGTATGAAGGGATGAAGGGGTCCGAGGACCGTGATGCCGAGCGCGCACCACAGCATCACGCGCCTGATCCCGAGCTTGTCCATGAGGACGCCGCCGTGGATCGAAAGAAAAGTGGGCAGCAAGGAGCGCGCGCCGACGGCAATGCCGATCAATGTTGGCGACGCTTCCAGCTTCAAGGCCCATAAGGGGATGATCAGCATGTACATGGGGATCATGCTGAGACTGAAGAACCCCGAGGCATAGGTGGCGTATATGTCCCGCCGGGACGGGCCGGGCATCGATGCCGGAAGTGGATCGGACACGCGTTCCCCTCCTTGTTTCGCGAGGTTTCCACATCCCGTGATGGCGGAACCGGTCCCCGGACGCCGCCTCAAGATGCCGTTTAAAGGAAACCCGATCGTTGGAGTTTGGCCGCTCCGATTATCACCGCCGAATCGGCGCCGAATAGAATTGGTTTACTTCGAATCCCATATCAAAGAGGTCTGGCTGGCATCATATAAAAAACTGTTCTGCTTATTTCCAATTGGACTACCATGCTGGATAATTCGAATTTGTTCGAACATCTCGCTAAGCTTTGCCCTTATCGTTCGTAAACGATCCGGGCAAGGTGTTCGGAAAAGGGAGACGGCATGACAGACACTTCCGGTGATGGAGGCGAAGGTACCGTAGACCCGGGACCGGGCGGCAAGGAAGCCGATTCCAAGGGGGTGGGGCACAACATACCCCGGGAGCATTCCAAATGGGAACGCTGGACCAAGAAACGCACCTTCGTGCGCGCCCTCGAAGGGACTTATGGGAATCTCCTCCAGGAACTTTTTGATCAGCCCCGCGTTTACTCGTCCAAGGACTGGACCTGGGGGGGCGGGCCGCAGAACTATGGAAAGAAGATCATCAATCCCCAGGCGGTGAAGGTGGTCCAGTCCATCGAAACCCATATCGACGCCTTCGCGCCGGGGGGTCACGGCCAGAAACACGGGCACATGAACAGCGCCGTCTTTTATGTCCTCAAGGGCAAGGGACACGATGTCCACGACGGCAAGCGCCACGATTGGGAGGCGGGCGACGCCCTGATCGTCGGGAACGGCTGCGTCCATCAGCATTTCAACGACGATCCGGACGAAGAATCCGTCGTTCTGATCATGAAGGCCAAGCCCTTGTTCCTGTTCATGCACATGATGTTCCAGAAGGTGGTCCACTATCCGCCCAAGGACCCGGTGCCCGGACACGAGGATTACGAGCCTCCCAAGGACCTATGAAGGAAGCCAAAGGGGTGTCAGGCCCACGACGGACCCAGTGTCCAGAGAGAGTTGAAATCCGGGAGTATCGGCGATGAGCTATGGCTACGACGTGGAGAAGGCAAAAGCGCACGAAGGCGATACCTTCGTCGAGTTCTACCGCCAGGGACTGGACCGGTCCAAGAAGTTCCGCCAGGACTACGCATCACGCCTGAGGGTGGTCAAGGCCGCCGACATGCCCTTCGAGCGCTCGCCGGACGGCCTGATCAAGCACGTCATCCACGAGAACATGAACACCGCGGAATGTTGCCTTGATATCTACATGCAGTTCCTCGACCCGGGCAAGGCGTCGGGAATCCACCGCCACCTGAGCGAGGAGGTGATCTTCGTCGTCGAGGGCCGGGGCCACGACCTGCACTGGGACGTCTCCTTCGAATGCGACGAGGAGATAACCTTCGATTGGACGGAAGAGCCCCAAAAGTTCGAGTGGGCGCGGGGGGATTTCGTTTACATTCCCCCCTATTGCGCCCACCAGCACGTCAACTCGGACCCCGATAACGAGGCCCGCATCATCGTCATCAACAGCCGGATCATCAAGAAAATGGGGTTCGACTGGTTCGATCAGATCGAAAACGCGGAAGGGTTCTAGCCGGCCCATGTCTCTTGGTACTCCCATGACGTTCGAGGAAGAGGATTTCCATCCCTCTTACGAGGCGGCCGAGGAACTCGACGTGCCGCCCCTCTGCCATCCCGATTCGGGCGGTCCCTTGCAGAACATGTTCAACAAGAAGGAAAAGCCCGCCCACTTCCCGAACCACGTCCCGGGGCGGCCCTTCAACTGCGCCATGGGCCTGGCGGCGCCGGCCTGCGGGGGCGTCTTCGAGAAGTTCCCGAAACTGCGGGTCGTGTTCTTCGAGTGCACCGCGGAATGGATACTCTATTGGATGCACCGCATGGACGACGACATTCGATCCCCACGAGGGGAAGCGCCTGTTTTTTAGAAACAGGCAGCGGCCGTTGATCTTTTACGGATTTCCGGGATAACTGGAAAACGCCGGATCGCGGAATTCGGAAAAACCCGCCGAAAGAACGCGGGAAAACAGCAACATAGGAGGATGACTGCAATGTTCAAGGCAATGACCCATCGCATGGGGGCGCTAGCCGCGCTCATGTGTGTTCTTTTGCTCGGCGCGCCCGCTTCGGCCGACAGCGCCGCCGATTTCTTCAAGGGCAAGACCCTGATCTATATCGTCGCCACGTCTCCCGGCGGCGGTTACGACACCTATGCCCGGCTGATCGCCAAGCACATGAAAAAATACCTTCCGGTGAGCAAGATCATCGTCAAGAACGTGCCCGGCGCGGGACACATCATCGGCGCCAACCAGCTCTACGCCGCCAAGCCGGACGGGCTGACGATCGGCACCTTCAACACCGGCCTGATCTACGCCCAGCTTCTCAAACGCGAGGGCATAAAGTTCGACCTGGCCAAGTTCACCTATCTCGGCAAGGCCGCCTCCGACCCGAGGACGATCTTGATGAGCACCAAGTCCGACATCAAGAGCTTCGACGACCTCAAGAAGGCGAAGGAGCCGGTCAAGTTCGCCGCCGCCGGTCCCGGAAGTGCCGCCTACAACGAGATCAAGATGCTGAACGGCGCCCTCAATCTCAACATCAAGCTGATCACCGGCTACCGCGGCCAGGAAGGCGAGATGGCCATGATGCGGGGCGAGGTGGAGGGCCAGATGGCGTCCCTGAGCTCCATACTGCCGTTCGTCAAGAACGGATACGGCCGCATAATTCTCCAGATCGGCGGCAGCCCGTCGCCGGAACTTGGTAACGTGCCCATCGCCGCCGATATCATCCCCGAGGGACAAGGCAAATCAATCGTCGCGCTGATCGGCTCCCAGGCCGAACTGGCCCGGCTGACGGCGGCGCCGCCGGGCGTCCCCGCCGACCGCGCCCGGGTCCTGGTCAACGCCTACAAAAGCGCCCTCGAGGACCCCGAGCTCAGGGCGGCGGCGAAGAAACTCGGGCGTCCCATCGTTCCGCTCTACGGCGACGACGTGGCCAAGCGGATCAAGGCGGCGTTGAACCAGTCGCCGGAGACGGTGGCGCTGGTCAAGTCCGTGCTCAGCGAGAAGCCCAAGGGCACGGCGGTCAAGAGCGCGCTCCTGTCGGTGACGCCGGACGGCAAGAACATCACCTTCAAGGGCCCGGACGGGAAAATCGTCAAATCCAAGGTCAGCGGCTCGCGCACCAAGGTCGTGATCAACGGCAAGGACAGCAACCGCAAGAACCTGAAGCAGGGAATGATGTGCGACATCACCTACAAGCCGGGCGGAAAGAACGAACCGATCATCCTTTCCTGCAAGTAACCTCGGCTTGACTTCGGATAAACAACGGGAGTATATCATGTGGAACTTTAAGACCCTGACCGGGACATTGTCCGCGCTGGCCCTGGCGATACTGCTGATTTCGCCGATTTCGGCGGCCGCGGATCAGGTCAACACCAAGCTGCTATCCGTGACCCCGGACGGCAAGAACATCACCTTCAAGGGCGCGGGCGGCAGTACCGTGAAGTCGAAGGTGAGCGGCTCGCGCACCAAGATCAAGATCGGTGGAAACGACAGCGACCGCAAACATCTCAAGGCGGGCATGACCTGCGAAATCACCTACAAGACGGACGGGAAGAAGAACGAACCGAGCATTCTCGACTGCAAGTAGAAGCGAGATGCGCGGAGGAAGCGGGCGCCCCGGCGCCAACGCTTCCCCTCGGGCGCCGGGTTCGAGGGTGTCCCGGCAATGGTGATCGCGCTCGGCGTTTAGGGGCTTCCCGCCCCATGGCCCCGCCCCGGCGAGCCTATGGCGGGCCGTTGAGCCGGTTTCGCGTCCCCCTGCATGGTTTTTTCATCTGCAAGGGCAATCAAGGGGAAACCAAAAGGAAAACCGCTTCCCCATGGGGATGCATGCGCTGTCCTCCGGCAGGTGGTGGCGTGACGTGTTGGGGCCGATCTGATATTTCGGGAGTTGAGGGACTGATAATCGAGGGACCGATTTGGAAATTGTATTCACTAGCCTGATCGAGCTGATTTCCTCGCCGACGACGATGGGACTGTTGCTTCTCGCCATCCCCATCGGCATGTTTTTCGGCGCCGTGCCCGGCCTCGGCGGGAAACTCGGCATCGCCCTTATGATCCCTTTCGTGTTCGGCATGGACATGATCCCGGGCGCGGTGTTCCTGCTGTCCATGCATGCGGTGGTCCATACAGGCGGATCGATCCCCAGCATCCTGTTCGGGGTGCCGGGCACGGGGCCCGACGCGGCCACCATCGTGGACGGCTATCCCATGACCCAGAAGGGACAGGCCGGGCGGGCCCTGGGCGCCAGCCTGGGCGCCTCGGGTTTTGGAGGCATCGTCGGCGCCGCCGTTCTGGCCCTGTTGATTCCGGTTCTCGAACCGGTGGTTTTGTCCTTCAGCCCGGCCGAGTTTTTCCTGCTGGCGATCCTCGGCATCACCTTCATCGCGCTGCTCAGCGGCGACAGCCTGATCAAGGGAATCATCGTCGGGTTGTTCGGGCTGATGCTGGCCTTCGTCGGCATGGACCCGCAGATGGGCATCGCCCGTTACACCTTCGGCCAGCTGTTCCTGTGGGACGGGGTCGACATAATCACCGCCATCCTGGCGCTCTTCGCCGTGCCGGAGATGATCGCCCTGGGCGTCAAGGGCGGGTCCATATCGAACATCACCAAGGAGGCCGCCAAATACAGCATGAGCGAGATCCTCGACGGCATCGTCGACGTCTGGCGCCACAGGTGGCTGGCCCTCAGGACCGCGATCATCGGCGCGGTCATCGGCATCATCCCCGGCCTTGGCGGCGACGCCGCGTCGTGGATCTGCTATGGCCACGCGGTCCAATCCTCGAAGACTCCGGAACGGTTCGGCCATGGCGCCGTGGAAGGGGTGATCGCGCCGGAAACGGCGAACAACTCCAAGGAGGGCGGCTCCCTCCTGCCGACCCTGTTCTTCGGGGTCCCCGGCAGCTCGGGCATGGCGATCATGCTGGGCGCCTTCGTCATCCTCGGCATCCAGCCGGGCCCCCAGTTGATCCAGACCAACCTGAACCTGGTTTGGACCCTGATCTGGGCCCTGGTGCTGGCCAACGCCATTGCCGTGGTGATGTTTCTCGGGGTGGCGCGATGGATGGGACTGCTCGCCTTCATCCGCGGGGGACTCTTGATTCCGTTCGTCCTGATCCTCGCCATGCTGGGCAGCTACCTGAGCAGGGGGCATTGGGAGAACCTGGTCATCATCGTCGTCTTCGGCATCCTCGGTTACGGATTGAAACGCTTCAATTGGTCGCGCCCGCCCTTCGTCATCGGGCTGGTGCTCGGCCCCATCGCCGAAAAATCCCTTCACCAGGCGCTGGCCCTATGGGGCCCCGCCTTCCTGCTCCGGCCCATCTCGATGGTGCTGATCGCGATCATCGTCGGCACCGTCGGTTTCACGGTTTACCGCGGACGCACAAGGAAACCAATCCGTGTTGGTTAACGGCAGGGTCCTCATGAGCCTGGTGATGTTCGCCATCTTCGCCGGCATGGTGGGGATGGCCATGACCTATCCGTACGATGCCAGGCTGTTGCCCTTCGTCATCGGCATCCCCGGCTGCCTGCTCACCCTCATCCAGGTGGGCATGGATATGGCCGACGCCAGGCGGCAGTCACGCTCGCCCCTGAAGAAAGCCGATTACGGCGAGCCCGGCCCGGAGGCGCCCGGAGCGAAGGAGGAAAGCCCCGACCCATCTTCCACCATCAAGCTGGAACTTGTGCTGTTGGCGTATATGGCGGGGCTCGGCATCACCATCCTGTTGCTCGGGTTCTGGCTGGCCATCCCCGTCTTCGTCATCGTCTTCCTGCGTTTCCACGAAAGGGAAAGCTGGCGGCTCACCCTGACCCTGGCCGCGGGGGCGTGGGCGGTGCTTTACGTGCTATTCGAATACGTGCTTTCCATCTTCGTCCACAAGGGATTCCTGGTCGAATACCTCTTCGGGTAGGGATCGGCGTGTCGCCGGGACGGGAGGGACCCCGGCCCCTCGCCCCCAGATGACAAGGTTGAAAACTAGAAAGACTGGACAGTCATGACCCTGATTCTTTCCAATCGCGAAATCGATTCCGTCCTCTCGATGCCGGATTGCATCGACGCCCTCGAGGACGCTTATGTGGAACTATCGGAAGGGCGCGCCGTTTCCCGGCGGCGGTCCGACTGCATCGTGCCCACGTCCCGCCCCGGGACGCTCTACGGCTTGAAAACCATGGACGGCGTGGCGCCCAAATTGGGCGTCGGCGCGGTCCGCATCAATTCCGACATCCTGACCTGGCCGGTGGTGGACGGGAAGCTCCGCCGGGTCAAGGTTCCCGCCGCGCCCGGCGAGCGCTACGTGGGCCTTGTCCTCCTGTTCAGCACGGAAACCGGCGAACCCCTGGCCATCTTTCCCGACGGCGTCGTGCAGAGGATGCGGGTGGGCGCAGCCAACGGGCTGGCCGCGAAATAC
>JADFTO010000230.1 GCA_022560215.1 Pseudomonadota bacterium
AGACCCGGTTCCAAGGCGGTTTCGCCATCAGTCTCGCTGCCGCCGTGGGCGGGGCCTTCGCCGCGAACCTGTTCACGCTGGTGATCTTCTACGAGGTGCTCAGCCTCATCACCTACCCGCTCGTCTACCACCATGAGGACGACGAGGCCTGGGACGGGAGCCGGAAATATCTCGTCTATCTGATGGGCGCGTCGAAGAGCGTCCTGCTTGCCGCTCTCGCGCTGACTTACCATCTGGCGGGATCGCTCGACTTTTTACCGGGCGGGTTGCTGGCCGGCGTCGATGCCTCATCGGCGCTGCTGAGCGTCGTGTATTTCTGCTACCTGTTCGGATTCGCCAAGGCCGCGGTGATGCCGATGCACGCCTGGCTGCCCGCCGCGATGGTCGCCCCGACGCCGGTCAGTGCGCTTCTGCATGCGGTGGCGGTGGTCAAGATGGGCGTGTTCTGCGTCCTCCGGGTGGTGTTCCACGTCTTCGGCATCGACCTGATGGGCAGCCTCGGGGTTGGGATCGCGACCGCCTATCTGGTGTCGTTCACCATCCTGATGGCCTCGATCCACGCGCTGACGCGGGACGACCTGAAGGCTCGGCTGGCCTATTCCACGATCAGCCAGCTCTCCTACATCGTGCTGGGCGCGGTCATGCTGACGCCCATGGCCATGGTCGGCGGCATCATCCATATCGCCGCCCACGCGCTGTCCAAGATCACGCTCTTTTTCTGCGCCGGGTCCATCTACTGCGCGTCCAGGCGCAGGAAGATCAGCGAACTCGCCGGAATCGGGCGCAAGCTGCCCTGGACCATGGCGGCCTTCTTCATCGGCTCCCTGGGCATGATCGGGGTGCCGCCGACGGGGGGATTCATTTCCAAGTGGTACCTGGTGATGGGCTCCGTCGACGCCCGGGAGATGGTCTTCCTGGCCGTCCTGCTGGTGAGTTCCGTGCTCAACGCCGCCTACTTCCTGCCGGTCACCTACACCGCCTTCTTCGAGAAGGAAAAAGAGGGCTCGGCAGGCGCGGACGCGGTGGCGCCCGGCGACATCCGGGAGATTCCCCTGGTCACCATTCCCCTGGTGGCGACGGCGATCCTGTCCCTGGTCATGGGGGTGTACCCCGGATACTTCCTGACCCTGGCCGGGGGCGTGGTGCCATGATCGGGCGCGTCGTCAACTTCTTCGGCGACGCCGCCCACGCCAAGGCGCGGCGGCGCCTGCTCTGGGCGACGCTGGTGGTGGTGTTCGGCGCCGACTTCCTGGTTAACCGGGACCACGGGGACTTCTTCTGGGACTTCATCCCCGGGTGGGCGGCGGCGTTCGGCTTCGTCTCCTGCATCGCCATCATCTTCGCCAGCAAGCTGCTCGGCCACCAGGGGCGGATCATGCGGGACGAGGACTACTATGATTGAGTGGATCCATCCCGGACTGCTTTTCGTCTTCGGCGCGGCGCCGATCCCCTTTCTCCACGGACGCTGGCGCCAGGCCTGGCTGGTCCTCATCCCCCTGCTCGCCATCGCCGACGTGGCCTCGATGACGCCCGGAGACTACGGCACCTTCGATTTCGCCGGCGTGGAGTTGCTCATCGGCAAGGTGGACAAGCTGAGCCTGGTGTTCGCCTTGGTGTTCTCCATCATGTCCCTGATCGGCATGATCTACGCCCTCCACGTGAAGGGGCCGGAACAGCACGTGGCCGCCTACCTGTACATGGGCAGCGCGCTCGGCGTGGTCTTCGCCGGGGACTGGTTCACCCTGCTCGTGTCCTGGGAGATCATGGCGTTCGCGTCCGCCTACCTGATCTTCGCCGGCGGCGGCAAGGCGGCGATCGGCGCCGGGTTCCGCTATCTCATGGTGCATGTCACCGGGGGCGTGCTGCTGTTCGGCGGCATCGTGCTCCTCGGCCTGCAGAGCGGCTCCTTCCTGATCGGGCCCCTGAGCGGGCAGGGCGGGCTCGCCTTCCTGCTCATCCTGGTCGCCTTCATGATCAACGCGGCGGTGCCGCCGCTGAATGCCTGGCTCACCGACGCCTACCCGGAGGCCACCGTCACCGGCGCCGTTTTCTTGAGCGCCTTCACCACCAAGACCGCGGTTTACGTGTTGATCCGGACCTTTCCGGGCACCGAGGCCCTGGTCTGGATGGGGGCGGCGATGGCCATCTACGGGGTGGTCTACGCGGTGCTCGAGAACGACTGCCGGCGGCTTCTGGCCTACCACATCGTCAGCCAGGTGGGCTACATGGTGGCGGGCGTCGGCATCGGCACGGAGTTGGCCCTCAACGGCACCTCGTCGCACGCCTTCGCCCACATCATCTACAAGGGGCTTTTGTTCATGGGCGCGGGCGCGGTCATCCATATGACCGGCCGCCGCAAGCTCACGGAGCTGGGCGGTCTCTACAGGACCATGCCGCTGACGGTGGCGCTCTACATGGTGGGCGCCTTCGCCATCTCGGCCTTCCCCTTGTTCAGCGGTTTCGTCAGCAAGTCCATGGTCATCGCGGCGGCGGCCGGGGACAACCGGGCGGCGGTGACCCTGATGCTGACGCTGGCCTCGTCGGGCACCTTCCTGCACACCGGGCTGAAACTTCCCTACTACATGTTCTTCGGCAAGGACTGCGGCCTGCGGCCCAAGGAGCCGCCCCGCAACATGCTCGCCGCCATGGGGATCGCGGCCGTCCTGTGCGTCGGCATCGGGCTGTTCCCGGGCCAGCTTTACGCCCTGTTGCCGTACCCGGTCGATTTCCAGCCCTATACCGGCGCCCACGTCACCGGCAGCCTCGGCATCCTGTTTTTCACCCTGCTCGGCTTCGTGGTCTGCCTGAAGGCCCTCGACCCGAAGCCCACCATCAGCCTGGACACCGACTGGTTCTACCGCCGGGGCGCGAAGGCGTTCATGTGGTTCGCCGAGAAGCCGGTGGCGGCCTGGGAGAGGGCGCTGAGCGGGATTTCCGATTCGGTGATCCTTAAATTCCTCCATGCCTCGGCCCGCGGCGGCCTGCGGGTCGATGTCAACGTGGTCGACGCCATCGTCAACGGCGTGGCGCGGTCCGTGCTCGCCTCGGGCTCGCTCATGCGGCGCCTGCAAACCGGCGTCGTCACCCATTACGCCGCCGCCATGATCGGCGGCGTGCTGGCGGCCATCGCCGTCTATTCCGTGGTATAGGGGGAGGGCGCGCCGATGACCGATATTCCCATCCTCAGCCTCATCATCTTCCTGCCGGCCGCCGGCGCGGGCGTGCTTCTGTTCATGCGCGACGACATGGCGGTGCGCTGGACGGCGCTGGCGTTCGCCGTCGTCGATTTCGCGCTCACCATACCGTTGATGTTCGCCTTCGACACCACGACCCATGCCATGCAGTTCACCGAGACCGTTCCCTGGGTGCCGTCGCTCGGCATCACGTATTCCCTTGGCGTGGACGGCATCAGCCTGTTGTTCATTTTCCTGACCGCGCTTTTGGGCTGGATCTGCGTGGTCGTCTCGTGGGAGGCCATCACCGTCAAGGTCAAGGAGTTCATGATCTGCCTGCTGGTCATGCAGAGCCTGATGCTCGGCGTCTTCGCGGCGATGGACCTGTTCCTGTTCTACGTCTTCTGGGAGGCCATGCTGATCCCCATGTACCTCATCATCGGCGTCTGGGGCGGCAAGGACCGGGTCTACGCGGCGTTCAAGTTCTTCCTCTACACCCTGGCCGGCAGCTTGCTGTTCCTGGTCGGCATCCTGGTGCTGTACTTCCAGGGCGGCGAGACCTTCGACATCATCACCCTCATGAAGGGCGATTATTCCTTCACCGTCCAGGTCTGGGTGTTCCTGGCCTTCCTGGTCGCCTTCGCGGTGAAGGTTCCCATGGTGCCGCTGCACACCTGGCTGCCCGACGCCCATGTGCAGGCGCCGACGGCGGGCAGCATCATCCTGGCGGGCGTGCTGCTGAAGATGGGGGCCTATGGATTCCTGCGCTTCTCGCTGCCCATGCTTCCCGACGCCTCCCACTATTTCGCCACCACGATCCAGGTGCTGTCGGTGGTGTCCATCATCTACGGCGGCTTCCTGGCACTAGCCCAGAACGACGT
>JADFTO010000040.1 GCA_022560215.1 Pseudomonadota bacterium
TGAAGCGTTCCACGGGCCACGGGCGCAACAACGTATTCGGTGACGCCCGCGTCCCGGGCCTCGATGACGTGGGCCCGGGTCGAGTATGCGGACAGCATGATGATGGGAACGAAAGGGTTGGGGAAATTGCCGGAGTCGCGCACGTTCCGGGTGAACTCTATCCCGTTCATGGACTCCATGTCCCAATCCAGGACGATCAGGTCCGGCTCGAAGTTCTGCATGAGCTTCAGGGCCTTGGCGCCGTCCGGCGCGTCCATGACGTCGCGGCCGCCAAAGACCTTCAGGATCCGGCGCACCAAGGAGCGGGTAAACGGCAGGTCGTCGATGACCAGGATTTTGACGTTGCCGAGGTAGCCTTCTTCCATGATGTCACCGGGGAATGGGGTGCCAAGGGGAGGTCCGCATCGATATGGCCGCTGGGTGCGGTCATATTCAAGTGTAAGGCTATTCCCAGGCCAGACTAACCTTGGAATTGGCCGCCCCGGCCGTGCGCGGCGATGTTGCCATCCACCGAGTTGCGATTGTAGGGTCCGGCGGCAACGACATCTCTTTCAGGAGACTTGTCCCCATGCTCAATACTTTACGGCCCAGGCGCAGCGTTCTCTACATGCCCGGATCCAACGCCCGGGCCCTGGAAAAGGGCAGGACCCTTCCCGCCGACTGCCTGATCCTCGATCTGGAGGACGCCGTCGCGCCAGACGCCAAGGAAACCGCCCGCGGCCGGATAAGGGACTCGCTCAGGGACGGCGGCTACGGCAGGCGCGAATTGATCGTTCGCGTCAACGGCCTGGACACCGCCTGGGGCCGGGACGACATCACGGCGGCCGCCGACTCCGGGGCCGACGCCATCCTTCTGCCCAAGGTTGAAAGCGCCGACGCCGTGCGCCAGGCCGTCGCCGCCTTGGATGATTCCGGCGCCCCCGAAGGGCTCGCCCTCTGGTGCATGATGGAGACCCCCCGGGGCATGCTTCACGCCGAGGAAATCGCCTCGGCCAGCCCCCGGGTGGAGGCCCTTGTCATGGGCACCTCGGACCTGGCCAAGGACCTCCAGGCCGCCCATACCCGAGAGCGGCTTCCCATGATCACGTCGCTCGGTCTCTGCCTTCTGGCGGCGCGGGCGGCCGGCATCGCCATCCTCGACGGCGTCTATCTGGACCTCGCCGATGACGAGGGTTTCGAATATTCCTGCCGTCAGGGCAAGGAACTGGGATTCGACGGCAAGACCCTCATCCACCCCAAGACCATAGAGGCGGCCAACAGGATCTTCGCGCCCTCGGAAGAGGAAGTGGCCTGGTCGCGCACCATCATCGAGGCCCACGCCGAGGCGGACAGGGAGGGCAAGGGCGTGGTCGTCGTCGACGGCAAGCTGATCGAGAACCTCCACGTGGAAGGCGCCCGCCGCCTGGTGGCCATGGCGCAAGCCATCGAGAAGGCGGCCGGGAAATGAGCGCCGATCCTGCGGGCCAACTAGCCGGCCGGGAGGGGGCGCGCCGCAACCGGTTCGTTTTCAGGCAAAAAAAAGAGGCGTCAGGTGACGGGTCCTGGGAAACCCGTTGTCCCCCCTGGTGGGGGGACGCCCCTGACGCCTCTTGGAACCGGCCAAGCTCCGCGTCTAAAGAAAGGTGCCTCTCTCGTCGCCTGCTCGAGGACTGATCCCCGGGCAGCGACGCGACACGCCCCCCCTCAAGGCGGCATCCAAGCCGGCCCTTACGTGAAACGCCGATGGCGGCAGGCAAGTTCGCGGACCCTATCCGATGGGCCTGAAGCCCGGGGTGAACCCCGATCAGGGTCTGTCCTGCGGAACATCCCCTCCTGCGGAACATCCCCTCGGCAAGCAAGCCGCAAAGTCCGCTCTTTCGTGGTGCCGGCCGACCAGGGAGGGACCGGCGGCACCGCGAAAGACCCGCCTCGCTCATGGCGACGCCGGCACCCGGAACTCCTTAAAGCAGGGGTAAAATACCCGCACCCCCAGGCGTCCGCCCTCGACGGCACATGGGCCGTCTCGGGCCAACTCCTTCCCGCCGGATCGCCCGACCCGGAAGATGGGGCGTGACCGGGCGGGAAGTCGCTGTTTCGACGTTTCGCGTACGGGCAATATATTGAGAAGAAAAAAGAAAGACTTCAATATAAAGTTATCCTTTTACATGGTGTTTATTGTGTATAAGTCTCCGAGTTTTACACAATTAGTCCACAATTTATCCACACAACGACACACACCTTGAAACAATACCTATGCTACCCAAGGTCTTAAGGGCCTTGTTCAGGCCAGGGGCGTTCGCGCGGCGGCTTGACGAGCAAGATCCACATCGCCGTCGATGCCCTCGGCAATCCGTTGCGGTTCATTTCCGCGCCCGCCTCGAGGCCGCCGGCATGGCGGCGGTGATTCCGTCCAACCCGTCACGCGCGCAAGCCATCCCCTACGACGCCGAACTCTACAAGGAAAGGCACCTCGTCGAATTTTTCATTAACAAAATCAAACACTTCCACCGCATCGCCACAGGCTACGAAAAGACAGCCACTGCCTACATGGCCATGCTGTGCCTCGCTGGCACCATCATCTGGCTGCGCTAACTGTCAACAGGACCTAGAGGTCTTTCGACCCAAACCTTGACCGGGCGGGCTGACGGGCCTAAATCGTCGTCAGGGTCTTCTCCGCCGCGCCTTTTCCTTCGCCCCTCAAATCCAGGCCCCGGGAACCGAAATGACGCCATCCCACGATCCGATCTGGCACGGCACCACCATCCTCGCGGTGCGCAAGGGGGCGTGCGTGGTGATCGCCGGCGACGGCCAAGTCAGCATCGGCGACACCGTGATCAAGACCGGGGCCGTCAAGGTGCGCCGCCTCGGCGGCGGCTCGGTGATCGCCGGTTTCGCCGGCGCCACGGCCGACGCCTTCACCCTGTTCGAGCGCCTGGAGGGCAAGCTGGAACAGTACCGGGGGCAGCTCATGCGGGCCTCCGTGGAGATGGCCAAGGACTGGCGCACCGACCGCTACCTGCGCCGGCTGGAGGCCATGATGGCGGTCGCCGACACCGATGTCTCCCTGGTCCTCACCGGCACCGGCGACGTGCTGGAGCCCGATGACGGGCTGATCGGCATCGGGTCGGGGGGCAACTACGCGCTGGCCGCCGCCCGCGCCCTGGTCGAGCGCGACGACCTGGACGCCGAGGCCATCGCGCTGAAGGCCATGAAGATCGCCGCCGGCATCTGCGTCTACACCAACGACAACATCGTCTTCGAGAAGCTCGGGCCCGAATGACCAGTTTTACCCCCCGGGAAATCGTCAGCGAACTGGACCGCTTCATCGTCGGCCAGGACGCCGCCAAGCGCGCCGTCGCCATCGCCCTCAGGAACCGCTGGCGGCGCCACCAGCTGGACGGCGATATGCGCGAAGAGATCCTGCCCAAGAACATCCTCATGATCGGCCCCACCGGGGTCGGCAAGACCGAGATTTCCCGCCGCCTGGCCAAGCTCGCCCAGGCCCCCTTCATCAAGGTGGAGGCCACCAAGTTCACCGAGGTCGGCTACGTCGGGCGCGACGTGGAGCAGATCATCCGCGACTTGGTGGAGCTGTCCATCAACATGGTCCGCGAGCGCCTGCGCAAGCAAGTCCGCGCCCGGGCCGAGCTGCAGGCCGAGGAGCGCGTGATCGATGCCCTGGTCGGCGAGGGGGCGAGCAAAGACACCCGGGAGAAGTTCCGCAAGATGCTGCGCGACGGCAAGCTCGACGACAAGGAAGTGGAGATCGACGTCACCGACAGCGGCGCCCACTCCATGCCCACCATCGACATCCCCGGCATGCCCGGCGCCCAGATGGGCATGCTCAACCTGAACGAGGTCCTGGGCAAGGCCTTCGGCACCCAGTCCCGCCCGAAGAAGATGACCGTGTTGGAGTCCTACGAAGTGCTCATCGAGGAAGAGAGCGACAAGCTGCTGGACGAGGACAAGGTGGTGCGCGAAGCCATCGAGTCGGTGGAGAACAACGGCATCGTCTTCCTCGACGAGATCGACAAGATCACGGTGCGCTCCGATCGGGTCGGCTCCGACATCAGCCGCGAGGGCGTGCAGCGGGACCTGCTGCCCCTGATCGAGGGCACCACGGTGGCCACCAAGCGGGGCTCGGTGCGCACCGACCACATCCTGTTCATCGCCTCGGGCGCCTTCCACATGTCCAAGCCCGCCGACATGCTGCCCGAGCTGCAGGGCCGGCTGCCCATCCGGGTGGAACTGAAGGCGCTGACCAGGGAGGACTTCGTGCGCATCCTGACCGAGCCCGAGGCCAGCCTGATCAAGCAGTACACGGCCCTGATGGGGGTCGAGGACGTGACCATCGAATTCACCGACGACGCCATCCGCGAGATCGCGAATTTGGCCGCCGACATCAACCACGGGGTGGAGAACATCGGCGCCCGGCGCCTGCACACGGTGATGGAGAAGCTGTTGGAGGAGATCAGCTTCACCGCCTCGGAGCGCAGCGGCGAGTCCATCACCATCGACGCCGAACTGGTGCAGACCACCGTCGGCGACCTGGCCAAGGACTCGGACCTGAGCAAGTACGTGCTTTAGGGGGCCTGTCCTTGATGCTCCCTAATGCGTGGGGCCGGACTTGGTGGCCAGCCGGCCGCGGATTTCCGCCAGTACCCAGTCGATGGTGTCTTCGTCCAGGTCCCGGATGTTCTGGGCCAGCAGGTTGGCGAGCTCGGTGGCCTTGGGGCTCAAGCCGGCGGTGTCCACGACGATGCGCGGATGGGACAGCCGGGCCAGGCGCTTGAGCTCGTCGGCCTCCTCCCAGATGAGGTCGAAATACCCGCACACCTGGAGGATCAGGCCGGGGCCGGGGCGGCCCCGGTTGCCGTGCTCCAGGGCCGACAAATAGGCGCTGGAGACACCGAGGTCGTCGGCCATCTTCTTCATGGTGATGCCCCGGCGCTCCCTGAGCCCGCGGATTTTCTCGCCGAAGGGTGTCATCGCCCCCGCTTTCGCTTGATCAGAACATACAGCGCCCCTTCGCCGCCGTCACGGGGGACGGCGCGGGTAAAGGCGACCACGCGGGCCCGGTTGGGGGGCTGGTTCAGCCAGCCGGGCACGGCAGAGCGCAAGACCCCGACGGTGCCGTCCGCCCTCAGCCCCTTGCCGGTGATCACCAGGACGCAGCGGCGGTGAGCGTCATGGGAGCGCGCCAGGAAGTGATCGAGCGCCCGGCGGGCCTCGTCCTGGGTCATTCCGTGCAGGTCGAGCCGGCCCTCGATGGGGAGCCGGCCTTTCCTCAGGCGCGCCGCCGTGCGCTTGTCCACGCCGGCGCCGGCGCCGGGCTCCAACTCGGGCAAAGGCGGCGGCGGGGCTTCGGCGCGGGCGGCCTTGGCCGGCGGGGTGGCGGCGGCGGCGGGAACGGCGGCGGCGTCCCGATCGGCCGGAGGCTCGGCGATTCGAACGGGCTTGCGGCCGGGCAATGGGATCACGTCTTCCATCACCCGGCGCCACAGGTCGGCTTCGTCGGGGCCGAGGGGCCGGGCGGGCTTAGGCTTCTTGGTCACGGACGATCACGATATGCAGCCGGCGGGGCCCGTGGGCGCCGAGGAACAAAGTCTGTTCGATGTCGGCGGTGCGCGACGGCCCGGTGATCCAGTTGACTGAGCGCGGCATGGCGTTCGGCCTTTCCACGCGCAGCCGGGCCCAGGCGTCCTCGTAGGCGCCGACGATGCGGCCCGCGTCCAGCACCACGATGTGGGTCTCGGGCAGGAAGGCCAGCGTGGTCGGGCACTCGGGCCCCGAGAGCAGCATCACCGTGCCGGTCTCGGCGATGCCGGCGAAGGCGCCGGAGACGCCGACGGCGTCGGAAGGCTCGGCGGCGCCGAATGCCACGTCCAGGCCGGATTGTTCCCGCCACGGAATGGTCTTCAGGCCGGGGGCGGCCTTGATGATTCCGGCCACGGAATGACCCGCCAGATAGCCGGCGACGCGGGCCGGCACCTCCGCCGCGCCCCTGGCTTCGTCGATGGTGGCGTCGGCCAGGCGGGCCTCGCTGATGAAGACGGCCAGCCTGTCGCCCTGCCCCCGTGCCGGGATCACCCCTGCCCGGGGGGAGCCGATCCGGCGTTCCGCTTCCGCCATCCTGTCCTGGACCCGGCCGCCGAGGGTCTTGCCGATGTCGCCCAGAATCCTGTCCCGCGACGCGCTCATTTGCCCCTCCGGGACTTCCAGAGGCCCATGAAGGTGCCGCCCTCGGGGGCCGGAAGGTCGCGCCGGCCCGTCCAGCCGGCGGCCAGGGGCAGGCGGCGGAATCGCCCCTTTTTCCGCCCCAGCGCCCCCAACGCCGCCACCGCGAGGCCGGCAAGAAGCCGGTAGAGCCAGGGGCGCCGGGCGACGTAAGCCCAGGCCTTGATCATCGGCCCGGCGCCTCGGCGCTCCGCGCCCAGGCGCCGCCAGTGGCGCAGCATGCGGGGCAGGGGAATGTCCATGGGACAGACGTCCTGGCAGCGCCCGCAGAGGGTCGAGGCGTGGCCCAGGTTGCCCGCCGCCTCGACGCCGATCAAGGCCGGCGTCAGCACCGCACCCATGGGTCCGCTGTACACCCAGCCGTAGGCATGGCCGCCGACGGCGCCATAGACGGGGCAGTGGTTGAGGCAAGCGCCGCAGCGGATGCAGGTGAGCATTTCGTGGAAGTCACCGCCCAGCATGGACGTCCGGCCGTTGTCCAGGAGCACGACGTGGAACTCCTCGGGCCCGTCGGGATCGGCCGGGCGCCGGGGCCCCGAGGAAAACGTGGTGTAGACCGTTATTTCCTGGCCCGTGGCAGAGCGCGCCAGCAGCCTCAGGATGGTCGTCGCGTCCTCCAGGGTCGGCACCACCTTCTCGATGCTGGCCAGCACCACGTGGACCCGGGGCAGGGTCTGGGTCAGGTCCGCGTTGCCTTCGTTGGTGACGATGACCACCGACCCGGTCTCGGCGATCAGCATGTTGGCACCGGTGAGGCCTATGTCGGCCTCGATGAAGCGGCTGCGGAGCTGGGAGCGGGCCTCGTCGAGCAGGTCGCGCGCGCTCTCCAGGGGGCGGTCCGGGGGCAGGTTTCCGTGGCCGTCGCGGAAGGTGTCGGCCACCTGCTCCCGGGACAGGTGGATGGCCGGCGCGATGAGGTGGCTCGGGGGCTCGGAGCGAAGCTGGATGATGTATTCCCCCATGTCCGTTTCCACCGGGGTGACGCCGGCCGCCTCCAGGTGCTCGTTGATGGCGATCTCCTCGCCGATCATGGACTTGCTCTTGGTCATGATCCTGGCCCCGGCGGCGCGGCAGATTCCCAATATGGTCCCCCGGGCCTCGGCGGCGTCCCGCGCCCAGTGCACGTGGCCCCCCTGTTCCAGGACCCGGGCCTCGAACAGCTCGAGGTAGGCGTCCAGGTGGTCCAGGACGTGGTCCTTGATTTCCCGGCCCGAGCGCTTCAAGCGGTCGAACTCGGGCAGGCGGGCGATGGCCTGGCGGCGCTTCTCGGGGAAGCCGTGGGCGAGCCTGGCCAGCGCCTCCTGGAGGGTGTCGTTCTTGAGCGCCGCGCGGGAGTTAGCGGCGAAGTTGCGGCAGCTGGCCTCCATGGGCCTCCTCCTCGCCCTCGCCGATGGGCGGCGTCCCGGTGGCGGCGGCCAGCACCTCGGCCACGTGGCGGACGCGGATGGCCGACCCCCGCCGCTTCAGCCGTCCCGCTATGTTGAGCAGGCAGCCGAGGTCGCCGCCGAGCAGGGTGTCGGCGCCGGTGGCCGTCACCCGGTCGACCTTGGCGTCCACCATGTGCCCGGAGATCTCGGGGAACTTGACCGAGAACAGGCCGCCGAATCCGCAGCAGGACTCCGATTCCTCCGTTTCCTTCAGGGTCAGGCCCGCGACCCGATCGAGGAGCCGCCTGGGCTGGTCACGCACGTCCATCTCCCGGAGGCTGGAGCAGGAATCGTGGTAGGTGGCGACGCCTGGGTATTCCGCCCCGGTTTCCTCGACGTGGAGCACGTCGGTGAGAAACGAGACCAGCTCATGGGTGCGCCCGGCCAGGGCCCGCGCCCTGATCCCGCCCGCACCCTCCAGCAACAGCGGATAATGGACCTTGATCATGGCCGCGCACGACGCCGACGGGGCGACCACGTAGTCGAACTTCTCGAAGGCGTCGAGCACGTTTTCGGCGATGGCGCGGGCGCCTTCGCTGTCGCCCGAATTGTAGGAGGGCTGTCCGCAGCAGGTCTGCGAGACGGGCACGGTGACCCGGCAGCCCGCATCTTCCAGGAGCTTGACCGCCGCGAACCCGACGCTTGGCCGCATCAGGTCCACGAGACAGGTGACGAAAAGGCCCACGTCGGGTTGTGCGGACGCCATGGCCCGAAGAATGGGGATTCCGCTACGCCTTGGCAAGCGGACTCAAAGCGCGGGGTTCAGGGGGCGGAGCTTCTCGGCAGCAAAAGATAGTAGCTGCCGGATTTCCTCATGCGGCCCGCCCTTTCCGCGGCCTCCCGGCCGGAGCCCCAGAACAGGTCGCCGCGCACCGGACCCTTGATGGCGGCGCCCGTATCCTGGGCGACAACCAGGCGCCTGAGGGGCCGGGCCGGGCTCAGGGGATCGACGGTGTCCAGCCACACCGGCAGTCCGAGCGGCACCCAGTCCGGGTCCACGGCCAGGCTTCGTCCCGGTGTCAGCACCACGCCCTGGGCGCCCACCGGGCTTTCGCCCTCGATGACGCGGAAGAAGATATAGGACGGGTTCCTGGACATCAGGGCCGCCCCTTCCCCGGGATGGGCGCGGAGCCAGCCGGTAATGGCCTGCATGGACATGTCCTCCCTGGCGATGATTCCTCCCCGGATGAGCTCCCGCCCGATGGAGACATAGGCGTGTCCGTTGCGCCCGGCGAAGCCCAGGCGCACCACCTGGCCGTCCTCCATGATTACCCGTCCCGAACCCTGGACGTGGAGGAAGAAGGCCTTCACCGGGTCGTCCACCCAGAGCAGCACCGGGGCGCGGCCGGCGAGTCCGCCCTTCTCGATCTGGGCGCGGGTTTCGTAGGGAACCAGCTTGTCCCCGGCGACCCGTCCGCTCAGGCGCCGGCCCTGCAGCCGGGCGTCGAAACGGCCGAGCTCCACGGTGATCAGGTCTTTGGGCAGGGCGTAGATGGGCACGCGGTAGGACCCGCCCCGGGCACGGGCGCCGCGGAGCTCGATCTCGTAATAGCCCGTGAACAGGCCATCGGGATTCCCGTCCGACGTGGCCTGATAGGGGGCGAACCAGGACTCGAAGAAATACCGGGCACCGGGGTCGTCCCCGGGGCGGACGCGCGAGGCGGCGGCGCAAAGAGGCCGCCAGTCCGACGTGACGCCGCCGATGTTGCCCAGGCGCTGGTCGGGGGGCCGCTCGATCACCCGGGCGCAGGACCCGAGAAGGGGGGGCAGGGCCTGGGAATGGCTGTCGGCGCGCCAGCCTGGAAGCTTGGCGAAGGTGGTCCTGGCCAGGACCAGCTTGGCTTCCCGCGGGGCTTCCGGCGGCGGCACCAGCTTGAGCGGGGCGCAGGCGGCAAGGAGCGCCAGAAGCGTGATCCATGAAGCGGCCTGGAATCGGCGGGACTCAATCAAGGCTGCGGGTGGCGACCAGGAACCAGTTGGGATCACGGGATTTGGTGTCGCGGGAAAATGTCCAGAAATCAGTGACCTCGACGACCGCGTTGGGGTCGCCGCTGACCACGTTGCCGTCACCGTCGCGGACAACGTTGACTTGCTCGCTTATGTACTTGACGGTGACGTTGGCGACGGAGCCTTCCATGTAGGCCTCCATGATGTCCACCTTGTTGATGCTGACCAGGGTGTCTTCCATGGATTCGCCGGCCTGTTCCCGGTCATTGATGACCTTGTTGAAATTGGCGAACACCTCGGAGCTGAGCAGGGGCTTCAGGGCCTTGGAATCGCCGTCCGTGTAGGCCCCGAGAATGACCTCGAAGGCGATCCGGGAGCCGGAAAGGAATTCCTGAACGTCGAAGCCGGGATCGGCGGCCTTCAGTTTCATGATTCCGGCGGCCAGGGGATCGTCCTCGTCGATGCCGGGGGGCAGATCCTCGCCCGGTTCGCTGTGGTCGGGGAGCTGCACGACGTTGTTTTCACTCTCCGGTTTTTTGCCGCGGATTTCCAGGGGATCGGACTTCCCGCCCTCGTGTCCGTCGCGGCGGCCGAGGACGCTCCTCAGGCGCAGCACGAGGAAGGCCGCGACCATGGCGAACAGGATGATGTCGATGAACTGGAAGCCGTCGTTCATGGCCAACCAAACCGGACGTCTCTCCCGGCTGGACCGCCGGGTGCGTCTAAGCTAAATACAGGAACACAAGGTTAACGGCTAGACAGCCCTAGGTCCAGAAGGCTGTCCAAAGGGGCAGCTTCCTTTACATAGGCCAGAGGGACTGGCGAGGCAACCATGGGCGTCGTTCTATTCGCATTCATCGCGGTGCCGATCATCGAAATCGCGGTGTTCATCCAGGCCGGGGAATACCTGGGCTTGTGGCCGACCCTGGCCACGATCGTGCTTACCGCCATGATCGGCACGGCCCTGCTGCGCCACCAGGGACTGGCGACCCTGGCCAGGGCCCGCGAAAGCATGAAAAACGACAGGTTCCCGGCGGCCGAGGTTTTCGACGGCCTGTGCCTGCTGGTCGCCGGCGCGCTCCTGATCACGCCCGGGTTCGTCACGGACGGCGCCGGATTCCTGCTTTTCGTTCCGGCCCTGCGGGCCTCCTTGCGCGGCTACTTCATGCGGCGCCTGATGAAAGGGCAGGAAACGCGGGCGGGCACCGTCATCGACGGCGAATTTCACGTGATCCCCCCGGAAGACGGCCCGGACCGTCCCCCGAAGAAGCGGCGGTGAAGGTTGTTCCGCCTCCAAATCCATGTTAGCTCACGAGCCGACCCACCACCCGAAGGGACGGACGATGACCAGCAAACCCAAATCGAATGGCGGCGGCAACAAAAGCTCCAAGGCGGAAAAGGCCGAGGCCAAGTCTCCGGGGACCTCCGAATCACAGAATGGGGAACAGGCAGCCCTCGTCGTCAACGCCCAATACATCAAGGATCTTTCGTTCGAGGCCCCGACGGCGCCCGGGATCTTCTCCATGCTCCAGAAGCAGCCGCCCGAGCTCAAAATCAACGTCAACGTGAACGCCCAGCCCATGCAGGACAAGGTCTTCGAGGTGGAGCTGCACATAAAGGCTGAATGCAAGTCCGGAGAAACGGTGGCTTTCATCCTGGAGCTGGTCTACGGCGGGCTGTTCACCATCAACGTGCCGGAGGAGAACCTGAGGCCCATGCTCCTTATCGAGTGTCCCCGTCTCATGTTTCCCTTCGCCCGAAACATCCTCGCCGACTGTTCCCGCGATGGCGGTTTCCCGCCCCTCATGCTGGGGCCGGTGGATTTCGTCCGCATGTACCAGGAGCAGGTCAAGAAGGAAGGCGAAGGCGGGAAGAAAGGCGAAAACAAGGAGGCCAACTAAAGCATTTTCTACGCCAGCGGGCCCGTTTCCCGGAATATCCGCTGGATCGACGCCTTCAGGCGCGCCAGATGGGCCGCTCCAGGTGGTCCAGGAATTTCTCGTGGGCCGCCAATTCCTCGGCTGTCGGGCCGTGGGGCCGGGGGGGCCGGGGGGATCCCCGGTCCGGTATCGCGGGGCCGGATAAGTCCGCCGCGGCCAGGCGCAGGTCTGTTTGCCGGCCTCCGGTCAGTTCCACATAAACCAGGACCAGCAATTGGGCATCCTTGAGGGCGCCGTGAAGGTCGCGGTCCGAGGTGTCGATCTGAAATCTCCGGCAAAGCGCATCCAGGCTGGCCTGGGCGCCGGGGAACTTGTTCCTGGCCAAGCGCACCGTGTCGATGGCCCTCTCCAGGGAGATGGGCGGCCGGTCCAGGCGGCCGAGCTCGGCGTTGATGAAGCCGAGATCGAACTCGGCGTTGTGAATCACCAGGGGGGAAGAGCCTAGAAACTCCAGGAAGTCCTCGACCACTCCTGAGAACAAGGGATGTCGGGAAAGGAATTCCCGGCTCAGCCCGTGGACCGCCAAGGCTTCTTCGGGAATGTCGCGCTCCGGGTTCAGGTAGCACTGGAAGGTTCGGCCCGTGGGCACGCGGTTGATCAACTCGACGCAGCCGATCTCGACGATCCTGTCGCCGGAATCGGGATCGAGGCCCGTGGTTTCCGTATCGAGCACGATCTCGCGCTGGGTTTCAGGTGCCGTCTTTGCCATCCCGTTTCCCCCGAATCAGGTCCGGGGCGGCGGCCAATTGGCGCCCCGCCACTGGCTGGCCACTTTGACGATCCCGTGGATGGATTTCAAGGTCGAGTCGCGTCCCAATCCGGTGGTCACCACGAAGTCCGCGCGGCGTTTCTTTTCCCGCTCCGGCATCTGGCGCGCCCGGATGGCCCGCAGGCGCCCATGTGTCATGCCCGGCCGCTTGAGCACCCTGAATTCCTGAACGAACCGGGGGGCGGAAACCACGATCACCGCATCGCATCGTTTCTCGGCGCCGGTCTCGAACAGCAACGGAATGTCGAGCACGGCCAGGCGCGCGCCGCGCCGGCAGGCAAGGCCCAGGAACCGATGCTCCCGCCGCCGGACCAGGGGATGGAGAAGGGCCTCGAGGCGCCCGAGCGCGTCCCTGTCGGCAAACACCTCGGACGCCAGGGCGTCGCGGTCGACGGCGCCGTCGCGGACGACGCCGGGAAAGACCGCCCGCACGGCTTCAACCGCCTGGCCCTTCACGGCCAACATGTCGTGGACGGCGCCGTCGGCGTCGTGAACCGGCACGCCTAATCTGAGGAAGACCCTGGCGGCGGCCGTCTTGCCCATGCCGATGGAACCCGTCAAGCCCAGAATAACCACTACAATCCCTCGCAGACATGGGCACGCAGGACGTCGGTAACCCGGGGCTCGACGCCGAACCAGGCGGCGAAGCCGGGGCGTGCCTGGTGGAGCAACATGTAACCATGCAGCCGGGGAGACAGGGAACGGCCGACGGGCCAGCCCATGACCCCGGCCCGGAGGGTTTCGGGGCCACTCATGGCATCGGGATTCCTTGCCCACGCAGGAAGGCGAGCAGGGGCAACAGGGGGAGACCGAGAATGGTGAAGTAATCCCCGTCTATTTCCGAAAACAACTGCACGCCGGGGCCTTCCAGACGGTAAACACCGACCGAGCCCAAGACGTCCGGGCCGGCCTTTTTCAGGTAGGCAGCCAGGAAATTGTCCCCGAATGGGCGCATGACCAGGCGCGCCGTATCCACGTGCCGCCAGAGGGGGCGGCCGTCGCGCACCGCGGAAACGGCGCTCACCAGGATGTGGGCGACACCGCGAAGTTTCTTCAGGTGCTTCACGGCCTCTTCCGGAGTCTTTGGCTTGTCGAACCACTCGCCGTCCAGGTCCAGGATCTGATCGGCGCCGATGACCAACGCCCCCGGGTGGCGTTTCGATACCTGGACGGCCTTGGTCTCGGCGAGGAGTCCGGCGACGATGCCCGGGTCTTTGTTCCGGTTTGCAGACTTGATCGCGGATTCGTCGAGCCTGGCCGGGTCGCGGACGTGATCGATTCCCGCCCCCTCAAGGATACGGGATCTTACGCCGCTGGCCGAGGCAAGGACGACCGGGCCGTCAGGAAAGTTCCTCATGATGACGGGTGTAAAGCTGGAGAATGGTCGCCGCCACCTCCTCGATGGAACGCCGGGTGACGTTGATCACCGGCCAGTCGTGCTGGCTGAAAAGGCGGCGTGCTTCATTGACTTCCCTGGTGACGGTGTCCACGTCCACGTAGTCGGTGACTTCGTCCTGCTTGAGCATGCGCAAGCGGTTGCGGCGGATCTCGATGAGCCGCTTGGGATCGCTGGTCAGGCCGATGATCACCGGCTTGTTCAATTTCATCACCTCGTCGGGCAAGGGACAGCCGGGAACGATGGGAATGTTGGCCGCCTTGATGCCCCGGTTGGCGAGATAGATGCAGGTCGGCGTCTTGGACGTGCGCGAGACGCCGAGGACCAAGATGTCGGCTTGGTCCAGATCTCCCGTGGACTGGCCGTCGTCATGGTTGAGAACGTAGTGCATGGCTTCGATACGCTTGAAGTATTCCGCGTCCATGACATGCTGATGGCCGGGCCAGTGATGGATTTCGGCACCCAGGTGGGAGCTGAGCGCGGCGAAGACGGGATCCAGGATGGCAAGACAGGGTATGTTGAGCTCACGGCAGGTTTTCTCAAGAGTTTGGCGAACCTTATCGTTGACCAGCGTGTAAAGGACAAAGCCGGGATTGGCCTTGATGCCTACGATAACCTCGTCAAGCTGGCTTTGGTTGCGGATCATGGCCCAGACGTGTTCATTTGTCTCCACGTCCTTGAACTGGGCCAG
>JADFTO010000231.1 GCA_022560215.1 Pseudomonadota bacterium
GCTACATGGACGTGATCGCCCTGTATGGGGCCGGCATTAGGTGCGCCGTGGCGCCCCTGGGCACGGCGCTTACCGAGGAACAGGTGGCGCTGCTCTGGCGGCTGGTGCCGGAACCGGTGCTCTGCTTCGACGGTGACGAGGCGGGACGGCGCGCCATGGCCAGGGCGGCCGAACGCGCGCTGCCCCTGCTCAAGCCCGGGTTCGGGCTGCGCTTCGCCGAGCTGCCGGCGGACGAGGACCCCGACAGCCTGATCCAGGGGGGCGGCCCCGAAGCCATGGAACGGGTGATCGAGGGCGCCCGCCCGCTGTCCGAGGCGCTCTGGCGGATGGAGCTCGGCGGCCGGCCCGTGGCCACGCCGGAGGCCCGCGCCTCCATGGAGGAAAGGCTGAAACGCCACGCCCGGCGCATCGAGGATCCGACGGTGCGCGCCCATTTCCTGAGCGCCTTCAAGGACCGCCTGTGGAAGCGATTCCGCCGCTCGGCCGCCGGCCCGGCGCCGTCCGCCGTGATCGAGGCCGAAAGCGGACCCAGGACCGTCGTCGGCGCGGCGAACCGCCGCGAACAGGTGATGCTGGCCGTGGTCCTGAAACATCCTGAAATCTTCGACGACGTGGGCGAGGCCCTGGGCGCCATGGAGCTTTCCGGCGCCGACAACGAAAGGCTGAGGCAGGGGATGATCGACATTCTCAACGACTCGCCCGGCCTGGATTCGGCCGCCCTGGAAAGCGGGCTCGCCGACGGCGGATTCGCACAAGAAGTGACGCGGGTGCTCGCCCTGAGCGAGGTCAAGTCCATGCTCAGGAAAGGGGGGCCATTGTCGCCGTCCGCGTCCCGCGATGATGTCTCGGGCGTGTGGGAGGATTTCGTCAGGTTTAACAGCGAAATCCACCTGGACAGGGACATCGACGCGACCTTGGGCGCCCTCAAGGAAGAGATTACGGAGGAGTCCTGGGAAAGGGCCCGGGCCCTGCTCCAGTCCAAGGGGGAGTATCCGGAACCGCGCTGAACGGACCCCCGCCGGGGGTGGCCCGGGCGCGGGATGGTCTTGACAACGGCTCCCGGGAGGATTTAAAGACCCCAATTCGGGTGCGGACTATTGAATCGGCGGCACATCAACGCCACCTAAGGCAAAGTGTGCTCCATCGGTCCCCCTTCGGGGCACGCCGGTGGGGCGTCTCTCGGCATCGGCATTTTATTCCCTGCGTGGCGCGGCGATCCGCCACCGGTGAGCGGAGGACCATGGCGACAAAAGGGACGACGACGGCGGCCGTCAGGGAAACTCGGGAAGAAACCCCCGACAGCCCGTTGCTGGACACCCTCGGCGCGGGCGTCAAGAAGATGGTGCAAGCCGGCAAGGAGCGCGGTTACGTCACCTACGACGACCTGAACACCGCCTTGCCGCCGGACCAGGTGTCCTCGGAGCAGATCGAGGACACCATGGCCATGCTCTCGGAAATGGGCATCAACGTCATCGACAGCGAGGAAACCGAGGAAGAGGGCAAGGAGGCCAAGCCGGAAGAGCCCCCCGAGGAGGAAAAACCCGCCGCCGGCAACGTGGACTCCGACATCGGGCGCACCGACGATCCGGTGCGCATGTACCTGCGCGAAATGGGCAGCGTCGAGCTCCTGTCCCGGGAAGGCGAGATCGCCATCGCAAAGCGCATCGAGGCCGGCCGCGAGATGATGATCGGCGGCATCTGCGAGAACCCGCTCACCATCCGAGCCATCGTCGAGTGGCACGACGCCCTGCTGGAAGGCCACATGCTGCTCCGCGACATCATCGACCTCGAGGCCACCCACGGCGGCGGCCCCAACGGCGTCCTGCCCCAAAATACGGCCGCCGGGATTGACTCCCTGGACAAGAAAGACGGCGAGGGGGCGGCCGGGGGCAAGGGCGAGGAGGACGGCGAGGCGGACGGCAAGAAGGCCGGCGACGGGAAGGGCGAGGAGGCCGGCAAGGTGGACGGCGGGGACTCCGACGAGGACGCGGATGAAGAGGAGATCAATCTCTCGCTCGCCGCCCTGGAAGCCAAGCTCATGCCCGAGGTGCTGGAGACCTTCGAGAAGATCGCCGCCACCTACAGGAAGCTGCACAGGCTTCAGTTGAAGCGTCTCGAATTCCTGAAGAAGGGCGAGAAGGTGAAACCCGCCCAGGAAAAGCGCTATGGCAAGCTGCGCCGGGAGCTGGTGGAGCTGATGGAGAACGTCCATCTGAACAACCTTCGCATTGCGCTTCTCGTGGAGCAGCTCTACGAGCTCAACCGGGTGCTCATGAGCCTGGAGGGCAAGCTGTTGCGCCTGGCCACCAAGTCCAAGGTCAGCCGCGAGGATTTCCTGAAGCACTACCGGGATCACGAGCTGGATCCCGGCTGGCTCCAGCGTGTGGGCATGTTCCAGGGCAAGGGGTGGACGACCTTCGCCGCCAAGCACAAGAGCGACATCGAGGCCCTGCGCGAGGGCATCTCCGAGATTTCCGGGGAAGCCGGCCTGCCCATCGGCGAATTCCGGCGCATCGTCGCCACCGTGCAGAAGGGCGAGCGCGAAGCGGGCAAGGCCAAGAGGGAGATGATCGAGGCCAACCTCAGGCTGGTCATCTCCATCGCCAAGAAATACACCAACCGGGGGCTCCAGTTCCTGGACCTGATCCAGGAAGGCAACATCGGCCTGATGAAGGCGGTGGACAAGTTCGAGTACCGGCGCGGCTACAAGTTCTCCACCTACGCCACCTGGTGGATCCGCCAGGCCATCACCCGGGCCATTGCCGACCAGGCCCGGACCATCCGGATTCCGGTGCACATGGTGGAAACCATCAACAAGCTCCTGCGCGTTAGCCGCAGGCTGGTTCAGGAGTACGGCCGGGAGCCTACCAGCGAAGAGATCAGCTGGGACATGGAGGTCACGCCGGAGAAGGTACGGGACATCATGAAGATCTCCCAGGAGCCGGTCTCCCTGGAGACGCCCATCGGCGAAGAGGAGGACTCACACCTAGGCGACTTCATCGAGGACAGAGCTGCTCTGGCTCCGGCGGACGCCGCCAGCTACCAGCTCCTCAAGGAGCAGATCGACGGTGTGCTGGATACCCTCAACCCCAGAGAGAAGCGCGTCCTTCAGCTCCGTTTTGGCCTGGAAGACGACCGCAGCCGGACCCTGGAAGAGGTGGGCCGCGAATTCGGCGTGACCCGTGAGCGCATACGCCAGATAGAGGCCAAGGCACTGCGCAAGTTGCGGCATCCAACCCGCTCCAAGAAGCTGCGAGACTTTCTGGAGTAGCAGATATCTGCTTTCACCAGCGCATACCAAGCATAAGGGCGTCTCAGAGACGCCCTTATGCTTTTGGTGCTGAATAGGACGCCACCTGGGGAGAACTGATGCCGGAAGCACCGGACCTGGAGGTCATCAAAGAGGTCTTAACCCGGCAGGTCCTGGGCCATCGTGTAGCTGAAGTCCGCGTGCTTAAACCCATCGCCCTGCGCTCCCTGGCTACGCAGGACCTCTCCTCCCACCTCACCGGCAGGACGGTGACCACCGTATACCGGAAGGGCAAGTTTCTCTTCCTGAACTTCTCCGGTGACGCCGTTCTGGCCATCAACCCCATGCTCACCGGCACCCTCCAACTCTGCGACCCGGGCGATCGGTTGTACAAACGCACCTGCCTGGTCCTGACCCTTGGCGATGACCTGGAGCTCAGGTACCTCGACGACCGGCAGATGGGCAAGCTGTACTATGTAGCAGCTAACCAGCTTGACCTAGTACCAGGGCTCAACGACCAGGGCCCAGATG
Organism: Pseudomonadota bacterium; assembly: GCA_022560215.1. GTDB lineage: Bacteria > Pseudomonadota > Alphaproteobacteria > Rhodospirillales > 2-02-FULL-58-16 > JADFTO01. Next base: position 3,782 of record JADFTO010000231.1, read on the forward strand.
CCCTGACCAGCGATATACTCTTTCAGGAGTTCAAAGAACGCCTGCGGGCCTACTGTAGTGAGATCAAAGGCATCCTTACGCGCGGCTCCTTCATAGCGGGGGATAGGAAACGCTTACAGCGATGAGATCCTGTTCGCGGCGGGTATATCCCCTCTCGCAAAAGCAGGGCACTTTCGGAACAGGAGCTGGAGGCGGCTGCATCGCTCCTATCGACAGGTGCTACGCGATGCCGTGGGGGTACTGCGGGCGCGCATGGGGGAGGAGACA
>JADFTO010000232.1 GCA_022560215.1 Pseudomonadota bacterium
AGACGGCGTGGAGGTGTTCGGCTTCGACCAGGTCGCGGACAGAGGCGGGACGGGCGACGCGGCCGGGATGGCCAGGCAGTGGAAACCGGATGACCTGGCCTGCATCCTCTATACGTCCGGCACCGGCGGCGCGCCCAAGGGAGTGATGCTCGATCACCGGGCCATCTTCCACAACTGCGCCGGCGCCCGCGACGCCCTCCTGGAACTGGGCCTCGACGACGAGGTCTTCCTTTCCTTCCTGCCCTTGTCCCATTCCTACGAGCACACGACTGGACAGTTCTTTCCCCTCACCATCGGCGCCCAGATCTACTACGCCGAAGGGGTGGATCAATTGAGCACCAACATGGCCGAGGCCCGGCCGACCATCATGACGGCGGTGCCCCGGCTGTATGAGAACATGCACGACCGCATCATGCGCGGGGTGCGGAAATCCGGCGGGGCGAGGGAAAAGCTGTTCATGACGGCCCTGGAACTGGGACGGCGGCGCCATTTCGATCCCGGGGGATTGAGCCTCGGTGAGCGGCTGGCCGACGCCCTGGTCGAGCGCCTGGTGCGCGACAAGATGCGAAAGCGCTTCGGCGGCCGTCTCAAGGCCATGGTGTCTGGCGGGGCGCCGCTCAACCCCGAGATCGGAATGTTCTTCACGGCGCTGGGCCTGCGCATTCTCCAGGGCTACGGCCAGACCGAAGCCGCCCCGGTCATCTCCGTCAACCGGCCCGGCGACGTCCACATCGAAACGGTGGGGCCGCCGCTGAAGGACGTGGAGCTGCGCATCGCCGGCGACGGGGAAATCCTGGTCCGGGGAGATCTCGTCATGCAAGGGTACTGGAGGAACGAGGAGGCCACCCGGGAGGCCATCCGCGACGGCTGGCTGCACACCGGCGACGTGGGCGAGGTGGACGGGAACGGCTGCTTGAGGATCACCGACCGCAAGAAGGACATCATCGTCAACTCCGGCGGCGACAACATCTCACCGCAGCGCATCGAGGGCATCCTGACCATGGAGACGGAAATCCACCAGGCCATGGTCATGGGCGACGCGCGGCCCCATCTGGTGGGGCTCCTGGTGCCCGACCGGGACTGGATGCAGGCCTGGGCCCAGGAAAACGGCAAGGATGCCGGCGGCCTGGCCGACGACGGGGACTTCCTGGCGGCCCTCGGCGACGTGGTCGGCCGGGTCAACGATCGCCTCTCCGTCATCGAGAAGGTGCGCCGGTTCATCGTCGCCGACGCACCCTTCACCATAGAGAACGCCCTGATGACGCCGACCCTGAAGCTGCGCCGCTTCAGGATCACCGAGATCTACGGGGACCGCCTGGAGGCCCTCTACCGCTGACCACGCCCGAGATGGCGATGCCGCCGAGGATGAGGGCAAGGGCGCCAAGCTCCTGCATCGAGACCTTTTCGCCGAGGAGGGCCGCCCCCCACATGACGCCGAACACCGGCACCAGGTAGTTGTTGAAGGCTATGAATGAGGCCCCCCTGGTGGAGATCAGGTGGAAGTAGATGATGGTGGCCAGCGCCGTCGGGAACAGGCCCAGGTAGACGGCGGAGGCCAGCGAGCCCGGCGACGGCTGGAGCAGCCAGGGCGCGTCCAGGATCAGGGCGACGGGCACTATCTGGACGGCCGACCAGATGAGGACGGCGGCCGCCCGCACCGCCGGCGGCGCCTCGGGCAGCAGCCGGGCCGTGATGGTGGCGACGGCGTAGCAGAGCGCCCCGGCGGCGACGGCCCCCTGCCGCAAGGCATCGCTCCCCAGCCCCTTCATCACCTCGGGACCGACCAGCACCACGACGCCCGTGAATCCTACGGCGATGCCGATCAGCTTGTTGACGGTCAACGGCTCGTCCTTGACGTAGACGTGGGCGAGCAACAGGGTGGTGAGCGGCATCACCGCCATGAGGATGGCGGCGAGACCGCTGTCGATATGCTCCTCCCCCCAGCCGATCAGGGTGAAGGGAAGGCTGTTGCCGAAGAACGCGACGGCGAAATAGAGGGTCCAGTTCCGGCCCTGGACGGGGAGCCTCATTCCCCTGAGGCGGATGAAGGCGTAGAGGACGGCGGCGGCCAGCGCCACCCGCCCCGCCGCCAGGGTCAGCGGCGGAATGGATCCGACGGCGATCTTGATGAACATGAACGAAGACCCCCAGATGGACGCGAGGGCCAGCAAGGTCAGGATGGAACGGGTGGTGCCGGGGGGATCGGAAATGGCGAACCTCCGGAAGGGGGGCTTAGGCGCCGGGCCGGCGCCGCCGGAGCCCGCGGGACAGCGCTCTAGTGGCCTATGTCAACCAAATTGAACCCCTACGACGGCCTTGCGAGGTTTCCGGCTAGGAGCGCGTCGCGCCGTGGTGCCATCCCACCACAAGTGGCGCGCGACGACGTCCGGAAGCCTCGCAAGGCCGCCCGAAGGGTCATTTTTCCCGCTCCCTCGGGGCGTCGGGGACGCTTGACGATGTCCCCGCATCGCCGGCGCGTCCCCTCCTGCCGAGGAAACGGGAAAAAAGATCGTAGTGGCTCAATTTGGCTGACATAGGCCACTTGACCCCCATGACCAGAGACCCGCGCACCTTAAGATGCGAAGACGGCGCGACTATCGCCTACCACTTCACCCCTGGCAAGTCCCCCGGGGTGGTGTTCCTGACCGGCTTCATGTCCGACATGGACGGCGCCAAGGCGCTGGCGGTCGAGGCCTGGGCCGGGGCCCGCGGCCGGGCCTTCCTGCGCTTCGACTACACCGGCCACGGCGCCTCGTCCGGGGAATTCGCCGACGGCACCATCGGGCGCTGGGCCGCCGACGCGGTGCTGGTCCTGGACCGCGTGGCGGAAGGGCCCCAGGTTCTCGTCGGCTCCTCCATGGGGGGCTGGATCATGCTGCTCGCGGCGATGGCCCGGCCGGAGCGGGTGGCCGGGCTGCTGGGCAGCGCCGCCGCGCCGGACTTCACCCGGGATCTGCTCACCTCCATGCTGACGGCCGACCAGCGCCGGACCATCGAGAAGGACGGCCTGGTCCTGGTGTCCAACGACTACGGCGAGGCCCCCTATCCCATATCCATGACCCTGATCGAGGAGGCCCGAAATCATATGCTCCTGGGAAGCGAAATCCCCATCGACTGCCCGGTGCGCCTGATTCACGGGCTCAAGGATTCCGACGTGCCCTGGGAAACCAGCCAACGCCTTTCTGAGTCCCTCGGGTCCAACGACGTGGAGGTGATCCTGGTCAAGGACGGGGACCACCGGCTTTCCGAAGACCGGGACCTGGCGCGCCTGACGGCGGTGCTGGAGTCCCTGATCGATCGCATCGGGGGGTGAGGGATGCCGGCCGATCCCGATCCGGACTACCCCCCCGCCGCCAGGATCGCCCTCAAGCCCGCCCGGTAGTCCGGGTACTCGAGGGCGACGCCGAGCTCCTCCTTGATCCGGCGGTTGTCCACCCGGCGGTGGTCGCGCCAGAAGCTGCGGGCCATGGCCGACATGTCGCGGGCGGCGTCCTCGTAAGCGACCGCCGGCGGCGGGTCCAGGCCAAGGAGCTCGCAGGCGTGGGCCGTCACCTCCGATGGCTCCGCCGGCTGGTCGTCGCAGACGTTGTAGACGGCGCCGGGGCGGGGATTGCCCATGGAGGCCCGGAGCACGCCCGCGATGTCGTCCACGTGGATGCGGGAAAACGCGTGGCCGGGCTTGAGCACGCGCCGGGCGGTGCCGGCCAGCGCCTGGTCGAGCGCGCTCCGCCCCGGGCCGTAGATGCCGGCGAGGCGGAAGACGTGGGCGCTTCCCCCCGGCAGGGCGCGCCAGGCTTCCTCGGCCAGGACGCGGCGCCGGCCGCGCTCCGACGTGGGCTTCAGGGGCGCGGTCTCGTCCACCGCCGCGCCGCCCGTGTCCCCGTAGACGCCGGTGGTGGAGAGATACCCCACCCAGTCCCAGCCTCCATGGGCCGCGATGTCCTCCCCGTGATGGCGGAGAACCGCGTCGCCGTCCCCGTCGGGGGGGACGGAGCTCAACAGGTGGGTGGCGCCGGCAAGGGCCTGGGCCGC
>JADFTO010000041.1 GCA_022560215.1 Pseudomonadota bacterium
GGCGACCGCCATCGACGCGCTGCGGCCCCATTGCGCCGGGCAGCTTGGGGTGGTCTTCGGCGCCGGCGGCGATCGCGACCCGGGCAAGCGGCCGCTGATGGGGGAGGCGGTGGCGCGGCGCGCCGATGTCGCCATCGTCACCGACGACAACCCGCGCGGCGAGGACCCGGCGGCGATCCGCGCCGCGGTTCTGGCCGGCTGCCGCGAGGCGCACGAGATCGGCGACCGGGCGGCGGCGATCCTGGCCGGGGTCGATGCCCTGAAAGAGCCCGGAGACTGCCTTCTGATCGCCGGCAAGGGCATGGACGACAAGACCGCCTATGATATCACCAAGGCCATGTTCGAGCAGATCGAGACCTTCAAGGACAAGTCCCACAGGCTGATCAAGAAAACGGCTACCACCAAGACCTTGTCCCAACCGGGGATCGTTCCGTTCCATCCGGGCGCGGTCAAGTACATGAAAGAAAAAGGGTATATGCAGTAAGCCCGCCGAAGACCGGCGGTCGAACGAGGGGGTGAGGCTGGCGCCTCGCCCCCTCGGGTTTAGAGTACGACCGGATGACCCTATCGCAGTTATTTTCGGCCAATACCTGGTTTTCCGTCGGCGCCCGCAGGCGGCCGACGGGCCGGCTGAAGTGGCTGATCACGCCCGTGGCGGCGGTCCTCGCCGTCTACGTGATCGCGGCGGCGACGGTGATCATCATCTCGCCCTGGACCCTGAGCGTGCTTTTCTTCACCGGCATCGCGGCCATCGGTTTTTTGACCACCGGCGCTTTTGCTCACTCGAACATGGAGAGGCCGAGCGTCCTCGATTGGTGCCTGTCGGCAACCAGCATGGCGACGGGGATTTATTTCGCCGTCCAGGCCGGCGACATCGAGAACAGGATCGTTCTTTTCGACCCCCTCGGCCCATGGCACATATTTTTCGCCTTCGTCGTCTTCCTGCTGACCCTGGAGGTCACCCGCCGGACCACCGGACTGGGTCTCATGACGCTGGTCCTGATCTTCGTCGCCTACAACCTTTTGGGGCATAATCTCGGCGGCGTTCTGCAGCACGGCTACATCGGGTTCGAGCATTTCCTGGAAATCAACGTCTTCACGACGGACGGCATCTTCGGCCTGCCGGTGCGCGTCGCCGCCACCTACGCCTTCCTTTTCGTGCTCTTCGGCACGCTTTTGCAGGCCACCGGCGGCGGCGAGTTCTTCTTCGACACCGCGGCCGCCATCAGCGGCCGCAGTCCGGGGGGACCGGCGAAAGTGGCGGTCATCTCGTCGGGCCTCTACGGCATGGTGTCGGGGAGCCCGACCTCGGACGTGGTCACCACCGGGTCCATCACCATCCCCATCATGAAGCGCCTCGGCTACAAGGGATCGCTCGCCGGCGCCATCGAGGTGGCGGCGTCCACGGGCGGCAGCCTGGTGCCCCCGGTCATGGGCTCGGCGGCCTTCATCATGGTCGATTTCACCGGCATCGAATACCGCGACATCGCCATCGCGGCCTTCCTGCCGGCCATCCTCTATTACGTTTCCGTCTATGCCCAGGTGCATTTCAGCGCCCTGAAAAGGGGACTGAGGCCCCTGGAGGAAGATAAAATCCCCCGCCTCCTGCCGACCTTTCTGGGGGGCGGCCTGTTCCTGGTTCCCCTGGTGGTGCTGACCGTCGCCTTGTTGGAGGGCTATACGCCCACCATGGTGGCGGTGTTCGGATCGCTGGCCGTCCTGATGGTGGCCACGGTGAAGCGCAAAACCCGGATCGGGCCCGTAGGCATTATCAACGTCCTCAGCGAGACCTGCTACCGCATGGTGCCGGTGGCGGGCGCATGCGCGGCGGCCGGCCTGGTCATCGCGGGCATCACCATGACCGGACTGGCGGCCAAGTTCGCGCACCTGATCTACGGCATCACGGACGCCCAGATGTTCCCGACCCTGGTGCTGGCCGCGGCGCTGACCATCGTCTTCGGCCTCGGCATGCCGACGCCGAGCGCCTATATCCTGGCCGCCTCCCTCATGGGCCCGCTGATGGAGGAGATAGGAATCCCGACCCTGCAGGCGCACATGTTCCTGCTCTATTACGCGGTGCTCTCGGCGCTGACCCCGCCGGTGGCGGTGGCGGCCTACGCGGCGGCGTCCATCGCCGAGGACAATCCCCTCCACATCGCCGTCCTGGCGGTCAAGTTCGCGCTCGCCGCCTTCATCGTCCCCTTCGCCTTCGTCTATGGGCCGGAGCTGCTGTTCGTCGGGAACCCGCTGATAACCCTGGTCTCCTTCGTCACCGCGGCGGCCGGCCTGATCGTCCTCGCCATCGCGCTGGAAGGCTATTTCAAGGCTCCGGTGTCCATGCCGGTGAGGCTGATCCTGGGCCTCGGGGCCGTCGGCATGATCATGCCGGCCATGGAACTGACCATCCCCGGCGCGGTGATCGCCGCGGTCTTCCTGGGCCCGTCCCTCATCCGCCGCGCCTGAAGGGGGCCGGGCTTGTTCCTCGCCCCGATCCGCTGCGAAAGCAAGGGCTGCCTCAAGGATCGCGTCGCGGCCGGGCGCGAGACTTCCATGTACGCGCCCCACACCCAGCGCCATTTCGTCAGCGACCCGAGCCCGGGTCCTTCGAGGCCCCCGTTTCCATCAACGCCATGGCGGCCCGGCGCGGCGCTTCAGCCCGCGCCAGGTCCCGCGCCCGAAACCGGGACCGTTGGTTGCGGGGGCTCGATGCCCACTATTTCGTACTCCGGTTTCGACCTTTGTTCCTATCCCCGGGTAATTGGTTGCGGGGGCCCGATGCCACCTTTACCGAACAAAAAAGAAATGGCGGAAATGTTCGGCATAACGTCAAATCAGGGGCTCGATACCCACTATTTCGTACTCCGGTTTCTTGTTTTATCCCCACCGTTTTGCCTGACCCCTTGTGACGTGCGCTTTGCCGCTGATAGCGGACATTATCGGAACCTACCGCCGCAATTTAGTGGTTTCAGTACACGCCCAATGTCCGCTTCCAGTCGCATAGCGGATCCTTTACGCGGACGGCTACATGGTCGCGTTCACGGAATACTTTATTGTTTCCTCCATCTCGTTTCCGGCGGCGAAATAACTTCTATCAAACGACGAGGAGATATATCATTGCCGCCGTCAACAAAACCAACGCCACCAATAAGATGGCAACACTAATCTTCACCATTGGATTCATGCCATTGCCCCCTTGGCGTCTCCCTGGCCGGCGACGAGCTCATCCGCGGCATCGCCGTCGCCGTCCCATCGCCGTCCCTGGCCTGGCCCAGGGCATGAAGCGGGTGAGCGATCTCGGTTGAGCCGTCTAACCTTTGCCTTCGTGAGTCGGAAGAATTTTATTATTCGCCGTCCTTCATGGGCGACGTGGCTTATGAGGGGGACGAGGATGCCTTTTAGCGGAAAATCCCTCCTGAAGCGCCTGGTCACCGGCAGCGTCGCCTTCAACGTGATGGGAAAGGCTGGGACCTCGGTCCTCAACGTCCGCTGAATTTCCGCCCGGGGGCGAAACGGGGGCTCATAGCAAAGGGCGGCCGCGCGCCGGCGCTTGATGCCGTGAGTCTGCTCGGGCCATGAACGACCAGCGGTCCCCCTTAAGGGCCGCTGGTATCAGTAGACCAGCTCGTCCTCGTCGCCGCCGACGGAGATGACGATCTCGCCGGCGTCGGACAGCGCCTTGGCCGTCGCCACCACGGCGGCCTGGGCCTCGTCCACGTCGCTGAGGCGCACCGCCCCCATGGCCTCCATGTCCTCGCGCATCATCTTGCCGGCGCGCTCCGACATGTTGGAGAAGAACAGGTCCTTGACATCTTCCGAGCTCCCCTTGAGGGCGATGGCCAGCTGGTCCTTCTCCACCTGGCGCAGCAGAACCTGCACGCCGGCCGGGTCCAGCCGGTTGAGGTCGTCGAAGGTGAACATCAACTGCTTGATCTTCTCGGCGGCCTCCCGGTTGCGCTCCTCCAGGCCGGTCATGAACCGGCTCTCGGCGTTGCGGTCCAGGTTGTTGAAGATGTCCGCCATCATCTCGTGGGAATCCCGGCGCGCCGTGCGCGCCAGGTTGGACATGAACTCCGAGCGCAGGGTCTTCTCGACGCTGTCCAGGACCTCGCTCTGCACCGCCTCCATGCGCAGCATGCGCATGATCACCTCCATGGCGAAGTTCTCCGGCAGCACCGCCAGCACCCTTGCTGCGTGGTCCGACTTGAGCTTGGAAAGAACCACCGCCACCGTCTGCGGGTACTCGTTCTTGAAGTAGTTGGCCAGAACCGCCTCGTTGACGTTGCCCAGCTTGTCCCACATGGTGCGCCCCGCCGGGCCCCGGATCTCCTCCATGATCTGCTGCACCCGTTCCTCGGGCAGGCTGTTGAAGAGAAGGCGCTCGGTGCTGTCGTAGCTGCCCACCAGGGAGCCCGACGACGACAGCTGGTCGGCGAACTCGACGAACAGCCCCTCGATCACGGACGAATCAACCGTGCCCAGGCTGGACATGATCTGGGAAAGCTCCCGGATCTCCTCGTCCCCCATCAGCTCGAAAAGCTTCCCCGCCCGCTCGTTGTCGATGGCGAGCATGAAGATGGCCGCCTTCTGGGGGCCGGAGAGGCTGCGCAGGTCGTCCTTCGCCTGGGCCATGGTGCTGGTGCTCCTTAAGTCCCGTCAAGCTTCCTGGTACATCCACGTGCGAACGATGGCCAGGGCCTCCTGGGGATGGGCGTCGATCAGTTGCCCGACCTTCTTGAGTGAGGACGCCTTGACCTGCCTGTCGATGCTGCCGACGTCGATCAGAGGCCGTTGGGAGGCGTCTTCCAGGGGCGCGGAAAGGGGCTTATGTTCCATAAACCCTCCGCCCGCGTTCCGGCGGCACAAGCAAGTGCGCCCGAGCCTTTAAGGGCTGATTCATCATCATCGGGTTTACTCACGTTCGCGCAGCACTTCTTCAAGACAGTGTATCACGTCTCCCCGGGGCCGTGATATCCTTGGCTTATAGACGGAGGCCGGAAAATCAGAAAAAAAGCCATGTCCGGCGGAGCGATGAGCCTGTCGATGGCGGCGTATCTGTTTATGACCGTCGTCGCCGCGGCCCAAACGTCCTCCCCGGGCGGCATCTACAAGCACCCCCTTGCCGGGTACACCGTTTCCGTGCCCAAGGACGCGCAACTGGCCGAACAGGGCAACAGGCGGGACGTTGTCCTTCGCTCTCGCAAGGGCTACGATATCAAACTGCAGACCGGAAAATCCGATCCCAAGAAGACCATTCAGGCCATGGTGGCGGAGTTGGAGTCCCTATACCTGGGACAGGGAAAACCCTGGTCGCGGAAGCTCGGCCAACGGGCCATCACCGTGGGCGGCCTGGCGGGGAGCGATACCCTCTACGAGGGGTCGGACGTCCGCACCCGGATGGTCGTCATTCGTGGCCGAAAGACCGTCTTCGTGTTCGGGTTCTCCGCGCCGTCCCGGTCCTTCGCCGATCTGGTCGCGGATTTCGACAGCCTGCTCGCCAGTTTCCTGCCGGCCGAAGGGGAAAATGTCCCCGCGGATGCGCCCAAGGCACTGGCCATGGTGCCCGCCGAGGCGCCGGCCCTGAAGCGGTTCATGGACCCGGAACTGGGATTTTCCATCCAGTACCCAGGCCACTGGATTATCGACAGGCCCACGCCCTATTCGGTGCTGTTCAGCGGCGACGAAGGGACGGATGCCTACTTCTCGACGGTCAGCATCCGCAACGTCGACCTGCCCCGTGCCGACGGTCCCGATGAGGCGGCCAGCGCTGCCCTCAGGGACCTGAAGGCGGATATCGCCGCCACCACGGCCGGTGCGGGATTCCACGGCGAAGGGACCCTGGTTTACGAAAACAAGGGCTTGCGCCTTCAGGGGCTTCAGTTCCTGGCGACTTACACGCTGGATGGCAAACGCTTCAAGAAGTGGACCGTGATCATGCCGCGGCCCACCGGCACGGTGGTTCACATCTGGTCCTACACCTCGCCGGAAGGGCAGTTCGACACCTACAGCCCGGAAGCCGAGGCCATGCGCAAGTCCTGGGTCATCGAACCGGGGACAGGACCACTGAAGTGAAGTCGCGCCGGGGCAGGCCGGGCAAGGCGTTCTTGGCGGCGGTGGCCGCTACTTTCCTCGTCCCGGCCGGCGTTGCCTCAGCGGCGGGCCTTCCCACGGGCGCGCGGGTGGACGGCCTGGTCCGCTATTTCGACACCATCGTCTTCGGCGCCGAGATCGAGAAAAAGCTGGCCCAGAAGGTGATCGCCCGGTGGGACCAGCCCATTCGCATCGCCTTCCAGGGGCGGGTCCGGCCCGATTACCGGCGCTTTGTCGCCAGCCACCTGAAGACTCTCACCGGTCTCACCGGGCTGACCTTTCAGGTGTTGAAGCCGGGGCAGAAGGGGCAGAACATGGACCTTGTCTTCGTTCCCCGCGCCCGGATGGAAAAGATCGTCATTCCCGGCGTCGATCCGGGGCTGATCGCCAAGCTGGCGGCCCCCGGCGGGTGCTATTTCCTGTCTGTGAAGAAGCCCGAGAGCCGAATCATCAGGGCGATCATCGTGATTAATTCAGAACGCGATAAATTCGGCATAAACCATTGTCTTCTCGAGGAAATATCCCAAAGCCTCGGCCTCCCGAACGACAGCGACCTGATGCGGCCTTCTCTTTTCAGCGACCGCGATCAACTGACCGAGCCGTCCAGGACCGACAAGATCCTCCTCAAGGCCCTGTACCATCCACGCATGAAGGCCGGTCTCACGCGGACGCAAGCCCTTCGCGTGGCCAGGAAAATCATCGCCGAGCTCGACTACGTGCTCCCCTGACCGGCGGCGCACCCGTCAAGGTAGCCCCGCGTCCTCCATGGCGGACCACATCTCGTGGGCGAGGCGGATGACGCGCTCGGTCTCCGACCACAGGGGGGGCAAGCGGCCGAGTTCGAACCAGGCGGCTTCCGATGCGTCGCCGGCCGCCGCCGCGTCGCCGGCGGCGGCGCGGGCGAACACGTCCACCAGGGTATAGTGATAGCGGACCTTCCGGTCCTCGTCCCTGTGGATGGAATCGACCACGTCCACCAGGCCCAGGACCTCGATGGTGATGCCCGTTTCCTCCAGGACCTCGCGGCGGGCCGCCTCGAAGACCGTCTCGCCGATTTCCTGGGCGCCGCCGGGCAGGCTCCACTGTCCCCGGCGCGGCGGATTGGCCCGGCGAACGAGGAGTACTTGGCCTTCCCGCCAGACGACGGCGCCGACGCCGGCGACGGGACGGTCGGGGTAAAGGCGGGGCATGGTTTCGAATCTCCCTTGGTGCGATCGCGCCGTCCGCTCCGCCGAGGCGTATTTTCCACAAGCGGATGGATTCCTGGCCGATTCGCCGTACAATGGACCGGCATAACCGCGGCCGCCGCCGCCGGTCAACAAAAGAGCAGGCACAGCCATGGCCGATGAAGTACTGGAACGCAAGACGTGTCAGGCCGGTGAAAGAATTTTCAAGGAGGGCGAGGAGGGAAACCGCGCCTACGTGGTCCAGGCCGGAGAGGTTGAAATCATCAAGTCCACGGGGGACAAGGACATCGTGCTCGGCACCATCGGCAAGGGCGGCATCTTCGGCGAAATGGCGCTGATCGACGACAAGCCCCGCATGGCGTCGGCTCGGGCGGCGAAGGGGGGAGCGACGGTCATCATCGTCTCGCGCATGATGTTCCAGAAGAAATTGGCCAAAGCGGATCCATTCGTCCGCGGACTGCTGAACATCCTCTCCGAAAACATCCGCTCCATAACCGGGGGGGAGGAAAAGAAAGTCGACACCGGCCCCGCCGACCCCGAATGGGAGAAAGTGGACCCGCGCGCGGAACCCGAATAGGCGGTGGGCGCCTCCTTCAAATCCGGTCCTCGTTCGTGACATATCCGCCCCCGGCCGGATTCTTCTGAGTCCGCGCATGTTCGAAGGCTTCACCGTATCCGATGTGGAGACCCGGGGCGCCGTCATCCGGCTGGTTCGGGGTCCCTTATCGGGCCCGCCGCTGCTGCTCATGCACGGCTATCCCCAGACCCACGCCATGTGGCACAAGGTGGCGCCGGCACTCTCCGAACGGTTCACGGTGGTCGCCACCGACCTCAGGGGCTACGGCGACAGCGCCAAGCCGCCGACGGACGCGCGTCACGCGCCTTATTCGAAGCGGGCGATGGCCGAGGACCAGGTGGAGGTCATGGCGGCGCTCGGCTTCGATGAATTTTTCGTCGCCGGTCACGACCGGGGCGGACGGGTGGGGCACCGGATGGCCCTGGATCACCCCGGGCGGGTGCTGAAGCTGGCCGTCCTCGACATCGTGCCCACCCTGGAGATCTTTTCGACCGTCAACCAGGAAGTGGCCACCGGTTATTACCACTGGTTCTTCCTGATCCAGGACTTCGATCTTCCGGAGACCCTGATCGGCGCCGACGCGGAATATTACCTGCGCCGGAAAATGGGCCATTGGAGCGCCCGGCCGGACTGCTTCAGCGACGAGGCCATGGCCGAATACATCCGCTGCTTTTCCGATCCGGCGGCCATTCACGCATCGTGCGAGGACTACCGCGCCGCCGCCGGCATCGATCTCGAGCACGATCGCGCCGACCTGAGCCGTAAAATCGACTGCCCCTTGCTGGTGCTCTGGGGCAGGGACGGCCTGATGGAACGCAGCTTCGACGTGCTTTCCGTCTGGCGCGCCCGGGCAGCGAAGGTCGGCGGCAAGGCGCTCCCTTGCGGCCACTATTTGCCCGAGGAAGCCCCGGAAGAGACCTTATCGGAACTGATCGGCTTTTTCGCCGATTGAGATTGCGTTCGGCGCCCGTCTGTAAGACTGTTAGCTCCCTTCACCTATTGGCGAGGCCGACCACGCCCATGAATGTGCCCCCGACAGACCCGCCGCCCGACGACGGCAATCCCGGCAAGGGCCCACTGATACAGGCCAAGATGGGCTTTGGCGCCAGGCTGCGCGCCTATTTCCTCGCCGGCATCCTGGTCACCGCGCCCATTTCGCTCACCTTCTATCTCGCCTGGCTGTTCATCGACTTCGTGGACAGCCGGGTCACCCCCCTGATTCCGGTCACATACAACCCCGAGACCTACCTGCCGTTCAGCATGCCGGGCCTGGGCCTGCTCATCGTGGTGGTGTTCCTGACCCTGATCGGGGCCCTGACGGCGGGTTTCGTCGGCCGCGCCTTCCTGCACACGAGCGAAAGGATCCTGGCCCGCATGCCGGTGATCCGCAACCTCTACGGGGCCTTCAAGCAGATCCTGGAAACGGTGCTGGCGCAGAAGTCCCAGGCCTTCCGCGAGGCGGTCCTGGTGGAGTACCCGAGGCGCGGCATCTGGGCCATCGCCTTCATCACCGGGCGCACCGAGGGCGAGGTCCAGAACATCACCGAGGAAGAGGTCATCAACATCTTCCTGCCGACCACGCCCAACCCCACGTCCGGGTTCCTGCTCTTCGTCCCCCGCAAGGAGCTGGTGTCCCTGACCATGACGGTGGAGGAAGCCATCAAGATGGTCATTTCCGGCGGCATCATCACGCCGCCCGACCGCCGCCCGGTGGAGGAGCAGAAGATACCCCTGGTCTCCGCCGCCACCTACGAGGACGTGGACGTGCTGCGCGAGAGGGACCGCGCCCCGGTCCTGGTCTCCAAGAAGGACTGAACCCGGCATCCCATGGAGGAGTAAAATCCTGCCGCGTTGAGGCCGCTTTCCACGAAGAGAGCGCGGACGCCCAATGCGCGGGCGGTTTCCAGTAAATGCCCCCAATTCGGACTCTTGCCGACGCCGGGGACCCGCTCAATCCCCAGTCACGCACTTAGCCTGCATGTCCTTACGGTTAAAGGCTTAGACCTCAACCCTCATTCCGAAGGTTCCGTGGTTTCCACCTGTTCGGACGCGGCTGGTGACGTGTAGCGCCGCCTCCAGTTCGTGTATTGGATAAACAACACCGGGCTCGCCATGGCGAGCCCGATGAGGCCCGAATTGATGCCCGGTGCGATGATCAAAAGCGACCCCGCCCCGAGCAGCCATTGATGCCACTTCGCCATGGGGTGGAGGAAATATCCCGTCAGTGCCGACGCCATGAGCACGATGCCAATGATGCACCCTACTGTCGCGATGATGAACTCTTCCCAAGTGAAGCCATTCACCACGATCAGCATGGACGGCGCGTAGATAAAAACGAACGGCACCAGCACCTTGGCCATGCCGAGGCGGAACGCCGTGTTCCCGGTTTTCATCAAGTCGGCGCCGGCGATCGTGGCGCCGGCGTAGGCGGCCAGTGCCACGGGCGGCGTGATGTCGGCCAAAACCCCGTAATAGAAGACGAAGAAATGGGTGGTCAATGCCTCGACGCCGAGCACCTTCAGGGCCGGCGTCGCCATCGTCGCCAACACAAGATAGGTCGCCGTGGTCGGCAGCCCCGCCCCCATGACGATGCACGAGATGGCGACCAGGCAAAGCGTCAGAAACAGTGTCGCGTTCTCCACCGTCAGCAGGCCGGTCGGGTCGAAGGCGATGAACAACTGCCCGGTATCGGAGGCGAACGTGTTGACCATGGTGGCGATATTGAAGGGCGTGCCGGTTACAGTCAGGACGCCGATGATGATGCCGACCGTGGCCGCCGCCGCGCCTACCGAGAGCGCGTATTTGGCGCCCATCTGGAAGGCATCGATAATCGCCCCAACGTTCATCGAATCGCAGCCCAAATAGCGGGCTGAACGCTCCTCGGAGATGTCGAAAAAGCGTTTCAAACCCGAGCGCACGATGTAATTGCCGAAACCCAGGGCCAAACAGGCCGTGATCGCCCAGAACGCGGCCCAATAGGGCGTGTGGCCGGTGAAAATCATGTAGATGATCAAACAGAACGGAATTAATGTCAGCCAACGCCGGCTGAGCACGTCCAGCAGCACCGGCATCTCCGCCTTGGTGAGGCCGCGCAGCCCCAGCCGCTTGGCCTCGAAATGCACCATCACCATGACCGCCAGATAATGCATGAAGGCGGGCACGATGGCGGCGATGATGATGTCGCGGAGCGGGATTTCCAGAAATTCGACCATCAGGAAAGCTGCCGAGCCCATGATCGGCGGCGTGATCTGGCCCCCGGTGGAGGAAGCGGCTTCGACGGCGGCGGCGAAATGCGGCTTGTAGCCGATCCGCTTCATGGTCGGAATGGTCAGGGACCCGGTCATCACCGTGTTGGCGATCGACGAGCCCGAGATCATGCCCATCATGCCCGACGCCAGCACGCTCACCTTGGCCGGGCCGCCAGAGTAGCGCCCGGCGATGCAGTACGCGATGTCGATGAACAACTGTCCGAGGCCGACGCGAATGGCAACCATGCCGAACAGAACGAAGTGGAAGACGTAGGTGGCGATGACGAACACCGGTCGGCCGTTGATGCCCTCGCCTTTCAGGTACAGGTGATCAATCAACGCCGCCCAGGACGTCCCCGGATGCACGAGCGGATAGTTGAAGTACCTGCCGAACAAGGCGTACATCACGAACAAGGTGCTGATGATGGGCAGCGCGATTCCCGAAGTGCGGCGCGCCGCCTCGACGACGATCATCAACATGATCGTGCCCATCAGTAAATCAATTTTGGTCGGGTCGCCGATGCGGAAGTTGAGTTCGTCCAAGACGCCCATGAATCCGTCATAGGTGATGGCCACGTAGAGCGACGTTATGCCGATGAGGAAAAAAAGCACCCAATCGTAGACCGGTATGCCGCCGCCCCGGGCCGCGTCCCGGGCCTTCTTTTCTTCGTCCGAGAGCACCGGTAGCCGCCGCCAGATAGGCTCCAGCGCCACCAGGAGAACGACGACGCTGGTCAGCGCCACGACGCCGAGGCCATCCGCCTCGACGCCCCAGGTCAAGAAACCGATGCCGCCGCTGTAGACATAGGCCGCGGTGGCGAACAGGATCATCATGATTGGAATGCGGCGCCGCGCCTCGATCACCAAAACCAGCATCATCATCGCCAGATCCAATCGGATCGGCGGAGGCACCCCGACCGACCCCCACAGGTTCTGGCCGATCAGCCCCGACGCCTGGCCCAGCATATGCAGGGAATAGAGGCCGAGGGTGGCGGCCAGGACGTGATCACAGGTTTCGCCGTGAACGCCGCGCTTCGCCTGCCAGCGACGGCTGAAGTGGATCAACGTCACGTAGCCGACAAACACCAGGATGCCGGTCCAGATGTTAAACATGCCATAAATGAAGAAAGCCACGGCGCCCGTTTTGACCAGGTGGATCCAGGAAACCTGCGGCTGGATGACCAGAAATACGATGGTCCCGTCGTCGCCAGCGGGGCGGTGTGGCGTGAAGACCAGGTAGATGAGTCCGAGCACGAAGGCCAGATGTATACCGACGTGCCAGTGGTGCGCCAAAAGCCCGAAACCGGCCGTGTAGTATTGGAAGGCCGAAAGCGAGAACAGCAGGGCAACGACGATGTATTTTGACGTTGCGCCGATCTTCCGGAAATGCATCTCCGGATCGTAGGTCTCTTCGAACTCTGCGGCCTTATGGATGTCGAGGTCGGCCATCATAAGGGTCCTTCAACGGCCGGCGACGGAGCCGGCCGCTCAGAAGAAACGGGCCGAAGGAAAACCGTTGCCTCCGGCCCGAAACGTACAAAGAGAAATCAAAGGGCGCCGGCTTCCTTGAAGTACTTTTCCGCACCCTTGCAAAGCGGGATCGGGACGCCGACAAGGGCCGTATCGAGGGTCATTTTTTTGCCCTTGGCGTGGCCGTTCTTGAGGAACTTGGCGGCTTTTTTATTGCCGAACAGGCCCTTGACGACGCCGTAAGCGGTGGCCTCGTCAACGTCACTGCTGGAGACCCAGAGCGCGCTCACGGCGACCGTCTGCGTATCGTTGGGGTTGCCTTTGTAAGTACCGCCCGGGATCACGGCGGGAGCATAGAACGGCGCTTTCTTGATCAACGCGTCACGGGCCGCGCCATCGACCGGAATGAGCACGCCGCCCTGGGTCGCCGTCATCTCGACGACTGAGGCGTTGGGATAGCCGGTGACGGTAATGAACGCGTCCAGGTGACCGTCACGGATCTTGTCGGCGCCGGTCTTGGTTTTCACGTATTCGGCCGTGAAGTCGACATTCTCCTTAAGTCCGTAAGCCTCGACCACGAGTCTGGCGCCGACCAGGGCGCCGGAGGCCGGCAGGCCCATGGCAATCTTCTTGCCCTTCAGGTCCGACACCGTCTTGATGCCGCGGTCCTTGCCGGCGACCACGTGCATGTGTTCGGGATACAGGCTGGCCAGCACGCAGAGCTTCTTGATCGGATCCCTGCCCTCGAACGGGCCGGTACCCGTATAGGCCCAATAAGTCACGTCGGACTGAGCGAAGCCGGATTCCACCTGCCCCGACTTGATCGCGTTGACGTTGGCGACCGAACCGTGCGCCGCCTGGGCGATGGCGACCAGTCCTTCCATGCCGCAGTTGCCGCCCTCGGCGCAAGTTCGCGCCCCCGGCGGGTTGGAGATCACCTGCGCCAAAAGCCCGGCCATGGGATAGTACGTCCCGCCGGCGCTTCCCGAGGCAATCCGGAAGAAATTTATCTCCTGGGCCTCCACGGGCACGGCGCTTACGGTCGCGGCAATCGCCGCACCTAGTGCTAATGCTTTAAATCTCATAACTGATCCTCTCCTCATGACTTTTGAAACCTCGTTTGATGTTCCAAGTTCCAACGAAATCGGCTCTTTCACCCCAGGCCAACCGACCCTTTCCGGCGATACGACTGGCCGATCCGAGTTCACGAACACCTCTTCAATGTTCACGAACACCTCTTCAATGTTCACGAACACCTCTTCAATCGACTTCGCTTATAGCGGTGACACGCGCCGGTTGTTTTTCGAAGTCCAATAATGTATACATTTTAGAACCATACGGTGTCAATCGTGAATTGGCAGGATTGACCAGACGGAATAGAGAGCATCAATCGTGGCTCTTTCCGGTTCGGAAAACAGAGAATCTAGCCCATATTATTCATGACAGCCATCGGGTTTGATCGGTGCGAGCGGCGTCAGCCGGGTTGACGGCGATTTTTCGAGGCTAATTTTTCTAAAGGCGTTAGGGGTTGGCGTTCGGGGTTTACTCGGCGGCACATGCCGCTTTGGTCATGGTCCGAGCGCCGTAATGCGGCCCGCCATTGCGATGAAGGCCGACCGGTATGGATAGGCCGAAGGCAGGGCAATCCTGACGCGGGATTTGAGTTCCTCGATGCGCACGGCGATCTTGAGGA
>JADFTO010000233.1 GCA_022560215.1 Pseudomonadota bacterium
TAACAGACCAACCACCCTCCAATGACCGCAGCGACACCTACCCCAGACGCCAATGTCAGGCTTTTCCAACCCATCAGACCTACACGGGTGAAGTTCGCCCCTTCATTATGCGATAGTTTAACAAGTGGGTCGCCTTCCTTATTCGCCCGTTGAACTCGCCGCCCCGCCTGCCGCCTGTCCGGGCGGGCAAAAAAAAGAAGGGCCGGCAGAACCGGCCCTTGTAGTTACGATGCTTTGAGGGAGGTTATATATATAATATAGTATATCATTACTTAGTTTGCAATATTTATTATTTTACGAATATTTGTATTGAATTTACATAAAATTTTATACGAATTTACACACGGGCCTTTTCCAAAATAAACTGCCGGGGAGGGCCCTATATCCTCGCCGGTCGGCCGCCTGGATGAAAGATCACGGTCTGATGACCGATTGCGGGGGACGAAGAAACCGGGCACTCGGTCCCTGCGGGCTACCAGCTTTAACCCCTTGACCCTCCAGGCCCGCCGCCGGCGGTCCTTTACCCGTAGAGGTCTTCCGGGTCCTTTTCCACCTCGGCGATGACGGCGGGCTCGTCGTCCCTAAGGGCGTTGAAGAAACAGTTGCGCCGCCCGGTGTGGCAGGCCACGCCCTTCTGGTCCACCTGCACCAGCACGGTGTCGGCGTCGCAGTCCCAGCGGAAGTCCTTGAGAACCTGTTCCTGGCCCGAGCGCTCCCCCTTGCGCCAGAGCGCGCCCCGCGAGCGCGACCAGTAGCAAACCCGTCCCGTGCGCAGGGTCTCGGCGACGGCGTCCCGGTTCATCCAGGCCATCATCAGGACCTCGCCCGTGTCGAATTGCTGGGCGATGGCCGGCACCAGTCCGTCCTCGTTGAAGGTAATTGCGTCGAGGACCCGGGATGCGGCGCTTTCGGAATGTTCGGCCAAGGATTTGCCCTCCGTTAAGATCCGAGGCGTCCCCTACATCGTCTTTCGAGGCCTTCGAGTCAACCGCCGGCGCCGCCGCCGAGGCAGCGGACCAGGGCGGCGGCGTTGGCCCGCATGAGGCGGAAATAGAGTTCGGGGCCAGCCTCCATGGCGGCGCCGAGGGGATCCAGGGTCCCGGTCCCCGCCTCCAGGCCCGTGACCATGGCGGCCATCAGCCGGGGATCGGCCCGGGGATCGCCGAACAGGCAACGGACGCCGGCGCCGCCGAGTATCCGGCGCACGCCGGCCATGCCCCTGGCGCCGGGCCGCCGTTCGTGGCTGGGGCTGGCGTATCCGGCCGCCTTCAGCCCGAAGGCCCGTTCCAGGTAGCCGAAGGCGTCGTGGTAAACCACGTAGGGAACGCCCGCGAGGGGGGCCAGCCGTCCTTTAAGCTGCCGCTCCAGGGCGTCGATGCGGCTGATCACTTGCTCCCCGTTCCGCCGGTAGAGGGCCGCGTTTCCCGGGTCCAGGCGCGAGAGCTCGCGGACGGCGGCCTCGGTAATGACCCGTGCGTTTCCGGGATCGAGCCAGAGATGGAGGTCGCCGCCCTTGTCCGGGTCGAGCAGGGACATGCCCGGGGCCCGGGCCAGGGTGACGACCCGTGCGTCCTTGGCCAGCGCGGCCAGGGGCCTGGCCAGGAAGGACTCGAGGGCGGGGCCGACCCAGAAGATCAGCTTCGCCCGGCCCAACATGCGGGCGCCGGAGGGCTTGAGGGCAAAATCATGGGGCGTGGCGGCGCCATCGACGATGAGGACGGGCGCGCCCGCCCCCTCCATGACGCCCGCGATTAGGGAATGGACGGGCTTGATGCTGACCGCCACCTCCGCCGCCGTGGCGGAGAAGGCGGCGCAGACCATGGCCGCCAACAAGGCACCCGCCCTCAAGCTCCTGGGCATGGAAGTCTCCGGCATCATGGCGTGGACGAACACGTTATGTTATATTATAACATTATTGAGCCTGGCAAAAGGCAGGATTAAGGAGCGATGACCCATTTCAGCGGGGGGTTCCTGGAGCGGGACCACGATCACCGGCGCTGCGTTCTGGAAGCCCTGGACGGGGCGGCGGCCATCTGCGCCGAGCGCGGGGCGCGCCTGACGAAACTGCGCCGCCGGGTGCTGGAGCTGATCTGGAGCGGCCACCGGCCGCTCGGCGCCTACGACGTGCTCGGCGTCCTCAGCCGCGAGAGGCGAAGCGCCGCCCCGCCCACCGTTTACCGGGCCCTGAACTTCCTGCTCGAACACGGCCTGATCCACCGCATCGAGAGCCTCAAATCCTTCGTCGGCTGCGCCCATCCCGGCGTCCCCCACGCGGGCCAGTTCCTGATCTGCCGGGACTGCGGCCGGGCGGCGGAGATCAACGACGCCCGCATCGACGACGCCATTACCTTGGGCGCCCGGCGGGCCGGGTTCAGGGTGGAAAGCCGGACCATCGAGGTCGAGGGCTCCTGCCCCCATTGCCAGGGGAAGGAAAGCGATGGCGACGACCGCCCCCGGTAAGGCCGCGCTCGTCCTGGCCTCCGGTATCCACGTGGCCCTGGGCGGCAGGGAGGTCCTGGCCGACGTCGAGGTGGCCGTCGCCGACGGCGAGATCGTCACCCTGATCGGGCCCAACGGCGCCGGCAAGACGACGGCGGTCAGGGTGATCCTGGGCCTCCAGAAAGCGGACCGGGGCCGGGTCTACCGCCGTCCCGGGATCAGCATCGGCTACATGCCCCAGCGCCTTTCCCTGGACCCGGCCCTGCCCATGACGGTGGGGCGTTTCCTGGCGCTTACCGATTCCGGGTCCGGGCGGCGGAAGCGCGCCCTCGACGAGGCGGGGGTCGGCGGCGCCCTGGACACGCCCTTGAGCGACGTCTCGGGCGGCGAGTTGCGCCGCGTCCTGCTGGCCCGCGCCCTCTTGCGCGATCCCGACCTTCTGGTCCTGGACGAACCGGCCCAGGGGGTGGACGTGGGCGGCCAGGCGGACCTTTACCGGCTCATCGGGCGGCTCCGGGAGACCAGGGGCTGCGGCGTGCTCCTGGTGTCCCATGACCTGACCATGGTGATGGCGGAGACCGACCACGTGATCTGCCTCAACCGCCATGTGTGCTGCGCCGGCCGGCCGGAAACCGTGGCCCGTGACCCCAGCTACGCGGCCCTCTTCGGGGAGCGGGCGGCGCCGGCCTTCGCCGTCTATCAGCACCGCCACGATCACAGCCACCACGCCGACGGCTCCGTGGTCCCCGAGGGCCGGGATGGATGACTTCCTCGTCCGCGCCCTGATCGCCGGCTGCGGCGTGGCCGCCATCGCCGGCCCCTTGGGGTCCTTCCTCATCTGGCGGCGGATGGCGTTTTTCGGCGACACGCTCGCCCATTCGGCCCTGTTGGGGGTGGCGGCGGGGACCGCCCTGGGCATCGGGGGCAACGCCGGCATCGTCGCCGTCTGTCTCGGCGTCGCCGTGCTCCTGGTGACCCTTGGCCGGGACAGGCGGCTGGCCGGGGACACGGTGCTCGGCATCCTGTCGCACGGGGCCCTGGCCCTGGGGCTGGTGGCGCTGGCCTTCATCGAGAGGGGAAAGGTGGATCTGCAGGCCCTTCTCTTCGGCGACATTCTGTCCGTGACGTCTTCCGACATCGCCTGGATCTACGGCGGCGGCGCGGCGGTGGCGGCGGCCCTGGCGTGGCTTTGGCGGCCCCTGCTGGCGGCCACCGTGGACGAGGAACTGGCCACGGTCGAGGGGGTTCCGGTGGGCGCCGTCGGCTTCGCCTACATGATCATGCTGGCGGCCGTGGTGGCGCTTTCCATGAAGGTCGTGGGCGTGCTGCTGGTGGGCGCGCTCATCGTCATTCCGGTAATGGTGAGCCTCAGACTGGCGACGGGGTTACGCGCGGCGATTGCGCTCGCAATCATAGTCGGCGTGTTCAGTTCGCTGCTGGGATTGGGGATTGCGTTCTACGCCAACGTCGCCGCCGGTGGCTCGGTGGTGCTGACGGCGGTGGGACTGCTAATCATAACGCTGGCTGGCTCATCTTTCGCCGCGTGGCTGAGTCGTTCGCGGCTGAACAGCCGGG
>JADFTO010000234.1 GCA_022560215.1 Pseudomonadota bacterium
ACCCTCGGCAGTACCGGCTATAGCGTTGGCGCCTCTTCGTGGACCACCGACGGCAATGCCGGCAACATCGTTGCCGACGTGAACACCGCCGGCGCCGGCACCGACAACACCTTCCAGGTCGACATCTCGGGCTCGACCACCGTCTCCACCGACGTGGATCTACTCAGGCTCAAGGTGATCGCCAGCGATGCGGACTTCGACACCGCCAACGAGCGCATCCGGCTCAGCTCCGGCACCTCCACCACCCTGATCTTCGAGGACGACGGGATCGAGGGCATCTCCGTCGATCCCACGGGCCTCAAGGACAGCACCGGCACCAGGATCACCAACCAGAGCACTTCGTTCACCACCAGCAAGCAGGACAGGGTGTACACCGACTTCACCCAGATCAAGTTCGCCGCCGTCCCCACCACAGGCGATTCCATGATCATCAACGGCATCACCTACAACTTCACCACGGGCGAGGCCGAGGATACAACGGGCGCCGACACCACCATCTACATTGACGGCCCCCTGGACCGGGTGCTGGCCGACCTGAGGGCCGCCATCGCGGCCAACGACCTGGAATTCGACTCGAACTCCGTCAGGCTCAGGGCCAGCGGCTCCCCTCACGACAACACGCTGATCCTGGATTCGAAAGCCAACGGCAGCACCTACACGATCAGCGTCTTGGGTCTCACCGTACCCAAGCCGACGGAGCCCGACGGGACCTCCGGCTTCATCTCGTCGAACCTCATCACCGTGCAGACCGAGCCCGCGATTTCGTTCACCAGCTCCGGCCTGCCCAACAAGTTCAACATCGCCGAGCTCGACATCCGCAACTTCTCCAACGGCGCCGCCAACTTCGACGACGACGCCAACAACGTGAAGCAGATCACCCTCGATTTCGGCACCCTCAACGAAGCCAACGGCATGACCCAGTTCGGCGCCGCCTTCTCGCCGGTGTTCATCAACCAGAACGGGTCCCGCTTCGGCACCTTCGCGGGCCTCACCGTCAACGCCAACGGCCTGATGACGGCGCTTTTCGACAATGGCGAGACCCGGCCCATCTTCCAGATCCCGATGGCCACATTCGTCAACGTCAACGGCCTTGAATCCAAGTCCGGCAACGTCTGGAACGCCACAGAAGCCTCGGGCGACGTGACCCTTCGCGTCGCCGACAACGGCCCCGCCGGCCAAATCGTACAGGGGGCGCTCGAAGCGTCAACCGTCGATATCGGTGAAGAATTCACCAAGATGATCGTGGTGCAGAGAGCCTTCTCCGCATCCGCCAAGATCATCAGCACAGCAGACGACATGCTCGAAGAGCTGCTGCGCACCAAACGATAATAATCCACAAGCCCACCGTCCCAACCCTGGCCCCGGTCAGGCCTCACGGCCTCCGGGGCCTTTTTTTTGCTGAAATCCGGGAGGGCAGCAAGGGGGAGGGCCGGTCAGCCGGTTTCCGTCTAAGTCTTGCCCAGGGCCTCGTAGTCGCCGCGCAGCATGCCGTAGAACTTGCTGGAAATGAACGTCCCGTCGGGGCGCCTTTTCTGGTCGCGGAGCAGGCCTTCCTCGACGAAGCCGCAGCGTTCCGCCACCCGGTGGCTTTTCACGTTGGCGTTGTCGCAGGTGACGCAGACCTTGTGCGCGCCCAAGTGCCCGAAGATGAAATCCAGCGCCGCCCCGACCGCTTCGCTGACCAGTCCCCTGCCCTGGTGATCCACCTCCGCGTAGTAGCCGAGCTCGATCACCGGCACCTCCCAGTCCATGGCCTGGATATAAATTTCGCCGGCGAACCCGCCCTCTTCCTTCTCCCACATGCCCAGGCAGAACCTGTTGCGGGCCGCCCAGTCCGCCATCCAGTGGCGGATGAGGATTTCCGCTTCCTCCTCGTCCTTCAGGCCGAGCACGAAATCGGGCATGACATGGGCCAGGTGTTCCCTGTTCTTCCGGATCATGGCGAAATACTCCCGCCCGTCGCCTTCCCGGTAGGCCCTTAAGTGAAGGCGCTCGGTTTCGAGGCTGGTGGGAATATGGAGCAGCAAGGGGTGCATGGCGACCCGGGAAGATAGCAGAACCCGAGCCCCGTTGCCATGGAGCCGGGCCGCCGGCCCGGATGCCGCGCTTCCGCGCCCTCTAGGCAAAAATTGCCGGGCTGTTAACCAGTTGTTCACGAACACCCCGTTAGCTTGGCCGGTGGATCGAAAAGCCGTGCTTTGCGAAAGCCGTGCTTTGCGGCGGAATTAGGACGGTACGGGGGGAAGAGTGGACACATTCCTGCAAGCCCTGCGCAGCATAGGGTCCATGCGCCTTGTCATCATGGGCGGCGTCGCCATCGCCCTTGTCGGTTTCTTCATTTTCCTGACCGTTCGCCTGGCCGCGCCCAGGATGGCGCTTCTCTACGGCAATCTGGAAATGGCCGATGCGTCCCGCATCGTGAAGCTGCTGGAAAGCTCGAACACCCCCTTTGAGATCAAGGGCAACGGCTCCCAGATCTTCGCGCCCGAGGACCAGGTGCTCAAGCTCCGCGTCAGCATGTCCCAGCAGGTCCTGCCCGGCGGCGGCTCCATCGGCTACGAGCTGTTCGACAAAACGGACGCGCTCGGCACCACCAACTTCATCCAGAACGTCAACCTGGTGCGCGCCCTGGAAGGCGAACTGTCGCGCACCATCCGCTCCATCGACAACGTGGTCTCCGCCCGCGTCCACCTGGTCCTGCCCAAGCGCGAGCTGTTCAGCCGTGAAAAGAGAAAAGCCAGCGCCTCCATCGCCTTGAACATGCGGGGCGGCGTCCGCCTGGACCGGGAACAGATCCTGGCCATTCAGCACCTGGTCGCCGCCGCCGTGCCGGGGTTGACGCCGAGCCGCATCTCCATCGTCGACAACAGGGGATCCCTGCTCGCCCCGGGATTCGAGGACCCGTCCAGCGAGGCCACCCAGGCGGCAAAGGCCGACCAGCGGCGGCGGGCCTTCGAGGCCAACTTGGAACGGACCATCCAGGAACTGGTCGAAAAAATCGTCGGTTTCGGCAGGGTGCTGGCGGAGGTCACGGCCGAAATGGATTTCGACCGCATCAACACCACCGAAGAGCAGTTCGACCCCGACGGACAGGTGGTCCGCTCGACCACCACGTCGGAGCAGACGGTGATCAGCCGCGAGGCCGAGGAAGCGCCCGTCAGCGTCGGCATCAACCTGCCGGACACCGATCTCGGCACCGCCGGGGGCGCCAGCGCCTCGTCGTCCGAGACCCGCACGGAGGAAACCGTCAACTACGAAATCTCCAAGAAGATCATCAACCACGTGCGCGACACCGGCGTCATCAAGCGCCTGTCCGTCGCCGTGCTCATCGATGGCACCCTGATCCCGGCGGAGGACCCCGACGCCGAACCCACCTACCAGCCGCGCAGCGAAGAGGAAATGGAGCTCCTGGCCACCCTGGTCCGCGGCTCCATCGGCTTCGATGCCGACAGGGGTGACACCGTCGAGGTGGTCAACATGCGCTTCGCCGTTCAAATCGAGGAGGAAATAGAGGAGCGCCTGGAGCTGTTCTTCGGGCTGGACAAGAACGACCTCCTGCGCATGGCCGAGATCCTTGTGTTGAGCATCGTCGCCATACTCGTCATTCTGCTGGTGGTGCGTCCGCTGGTGACCCGGGCCTTCGAGGCCATGCCCTCGCCGGCGGTGGTGGGCGAAAGGCGCCTGCTGGCCGATCAGGCCGCCGCCGCCGCCGCCGCCCTGGCCGCCCCCGCGGCTCCCACCGAGGCCGAGGAAGAGCAATTCGAGGAATTGATCGACATCGACCGGGTCGAGGGCCGGGTCAAGGCGTCGTCGGTCAAGAAGGTGGGCGAAATCGTCGATAAGCATCCCCAGGAGGCCCTGGCCATCGTTCGCACGTGGATGTACCAGGAAGCTTGAGAGGAATTTAAGGAGCACCAGCCACCATGGCCCAGGCGAAGGACGACCTGCGCAGCCTCTCCGGCCCCCAGAAGGCGGCCATCTTCATGCTCGCCATCGACAACGAGCGGGCG
>JADFTO010000235.1 GCA_022560215.1 Pseudomonadota bacterium
TGGAAGAGCAGAACGAGATCGCGCCCGCTCTCGAGTTCGTCGGGGAAGGCCTCGATTCCCTGGTGGCCGATCATATTGGCACTCTGCGCAACCTAAGACGACTCGGAATCGACGTGAAAATACAGGGCCTGACCGGACCGGAACTCTACGACAACGCCAACGATGAGACGGCGGCCGCCTACGTCGTCGGAGATATTCGCCTGGGCTGGCACCGGGTCCCGATCGGCTCCACGGCGCTGAGCCCGTTCGTCGGGGTGTCGAATGTGCTGGATCGATCGTACGTCGCGGCCGTCACTCCCAATGCCTTCGGTGGCCGCTACTTCGAGCCGGGGCCGGGCCGGGCGCTGGGCGATGAATTCCCCCGGCAGGTCGAAATCGAACGCGTCCACCTTCATAGGCGACAGTACTAGCGCATAATCAACTTGCGGGAAATCACGCCGGCCCGCGCGCCCGGCCCGGGGTAGCGGGGCGGCGGGCCTCAGGCCACCCGGTCCATGGAACCGGCGGCGCCGAATTCAGTCTCCACGAAGCCCAGCAACGTGGACACGCTGTTGGCGACAGATTCGTTGCCTGTATGGATGACCAGGTCGGGATTCTCGGGAATTTCGTACGGTGCCGAAATGCCGGTGAAATCGGTGATACGGCCCTGCCGCGCCTTCCTGTACAGGCCCTTGGGATCGCGCCTCTCGCAGGTTTCCAGGTCGGCGTTCACGTGCACCTCGCGGAAGCGGGCGGGGTCGATGGCCCGCGCCCGCCGGCGATCCTTGGCATAGGGGGATATGAAGGCGGTGATGGCGATGAATCCGGCCTCGGCGAAGAGCGCCGAAACCTCGCCGATGCGGCGGATGTTTTCGTCGCGGTCCTGGGGGGAGAAGCCCAGGTCGCTGTTGAGGCCGCCCCGGATGTTGTCGCCGTCGAGCACGTAGGCCTGATACCCCTTGAGGCTCAGGTGCTGCTCCAGGGCCAGCGCCAGGGTGGTCTTTCCGGATCCCGAGAGCCCCGTGAGCCAGAGGACGCCGCCCCCATGCCCGTTCATCGCCCGGCGGTCGGCGGGGGTGACGCGGTGCTCCACGCGGAAGAGCCCGGCGGGGGGGTCCTTATCCATCATCCTCATCCATTCGGCTAGATATCCTGGCCCAGCCAGGGGGCGTCGTGGATGCCGCATTCGGTCTTCTCCATGCCCGCCCAGCGGCCATCCCGGAGCCCCTCGCCGGGTGCCGTCCGTCTGGTGCAGGGACGGCATCCGATAGAGGTGAAGCCGTCCTCGGCCAGGGGATGGAGGGGAAGGCCTCGCTCCCGGAAAGCGGCCGCGATCCGATCCCTGGTCCATGCGGCCAGGGGATTTATCTTGAACCGGCCGTTGACGTGTTCGATGACCGGCAGGGCCGACCTGGCGCCGCCATGGAAACGCTTGCGCCCGGTGATCCAGGCGTCGAACCCGGCCAGAGCCTTCTCCATGGGCAGGACCTTGCGCAGATGGCAGCAGAGATCCCCGTCGCGGCGCCAGAGGTCACCCTCGGGGTCGTAGGTGGTGATGGATGCGGCATCGGGCGTGATCGTGCGAACCTCGGTCAGTCCCAGCCGGGTTCGGATGGTTTCACGGTAGGCCAGGGTTTCCTCGAACAGGACGCCCGTATCCAGGAAATCACCGGCGTCGCCGGGTCCACCCGGGCCACCAGGTCGAGGAGAACCGCCGATTCCGTCCCGAAAGACGTGGTCACGGCGATGCGGCCCGGAAAGACATCCTCGATCATCACCCGGAGCAGGTCCAGGCCGCCGAGATGCCCGTATTCCCTGGCCAATTCCCGCACGGAACCTCCCCTCTCGGGGCGATGCCTGGGCGAAACTCTCGGGGCTATGTCGGCTGAATCCAACATAATTGACGATTTCTAACTGTTGTTCAATTTATTCTATCTAATATTATAGTGAAATTATCTCTTACAACAAGGGATAATTGTTATTTCCACGGAACGAGGCGGCGCCATGAGGCGAGAGGAAGATTCATGAATGCCCAGGCGGCGGCTCCGGCCCCCCGGGAGTCCTGGTAAACGAATTGTGAGCCCATCGGGCGCCGTGATAAGGTAGTGTGACCGTTCGTTTCCAGAGGCGAGTGCACAAGAGGCGCGAATGTCGAGTTTATTGCAAACCCTGATGCATCCCGATCGCGAGGAGAAGGAAATGAAGGAACGGCTGGTCGTCATTTCCGCCGCCAACCAGCTCCAGGTCGGCGAATTCCAGCTCCTGCAGCTTGCCTACAAGGAATGGCACGATCAAGATCTGCCCGAGGCCCTGATTTCGCACCTGTTCACCTCCTACATGCTGGACAACGAGGTGCCCCATTGGGCCCGGCACTACGCCCGGCGCATCCTCGATCTCCACGAACGGGGAGAGATCGACGACACCTTGCCGTCGTTCCACCGCTACGACCACGAATACCATACCTCCGTGCCGCGCGGGGTGCAGCGGTTCTGCGTCGCCACGGCGGGGGTGCTCCTCGCCATCTTCGGCAGCATTTACGTGGCCAACCAGGTCGTCGGCCAGTCGACATCCCTGCTGCCGCCCTTTTTTGATGAAGAGGAATTCCGCCGCGGGATGCCCGAGGCGAACGAGGCCTCGGGGGTCAGGGAACACTTCATCTCGCCGGGCGGCGCCGGCAACTTCAGCGACGTGAGCGGGCCCGGCCGCTGAACCGGCGGATTGCCGGTCCCGGCCTGGAGTCTTTCTATAAGTCAGGGAAAATTCAGCGGATTGATGGATCGCTGATCCGCGATTCAATTCAATCCGGTTTTGCTCTATGGTCGCCCCATGTTCGAGTTCGTCGGCGAAGCGGAACCCCTCGTGAATCTCATCTTCCTGGCCGCGACCGGGTACATCGCCCTGCACGGCATCCGGTTCCGGGACGAAGAGGGAAAAAGCGATTTCGTGCGCCTGCTGTTCGGCTGCATCGCCGCCGTTTTCTTTTTCATGGTGTTGTTCCAGGACGTGCTGGGCGTGGTCCATTTTTAGAGCGCTCCCCTGGAAGGGAATCGCCCCCGCCGCCCGGGCGGCGCGGAAGCTCCGGGCGCGACAAGCCCCCTAATCGTGGCGGGAGGGTTTTAGCGCTTGCACTCGCCGACGGAACCGCCCTTGCACTTGGTCTTGCCGTCGGTCCACATGGCCCCGGACATCCTGACGGCGCCGAACTTGGCCCCGTCGATCTTGGCCCCGGTGAGGTTGGCCCTTTCCAGGTTGGCCCCGGTAAGATCGGCGCCCGAGAGATCGGCGCCGGCGAGGTTGGTGTTCGTCAAGATGGCCTTCATGAGTTTTGTGTTCTTCAGGTTGACCCCCGACATGTCGGCGTTGGACAGGTCGGCGCCGCGCAAATCCGCCTTCTCAAGGTTGGCGCCCTTAAGCTTGGAATGATGCAGGACGGCGTCTTCCAGGACGGCCCCTTTCAGATTGGCGCCCTCGAAATTTTTCCTGGCGAAGTTGCATTTGGCCCAGATCACGTAAGCCGACGGCGGGTCGTAGCATTCCGCAACCGCCGGCGCGGGAGCCAGGATTTCCGCCGCCATCAGCGCCGGCAACATGAAAATCGGTCCTATATTCATGAGGTTCCTCTATTCCAGTCATCAAGCCGGCCCCTCCCCAGGCACGGAGCGGTACTCCCTCCCCGCCTGACCCCAAGTAGGATACCTGCGACTTAAGCTCTATTCTCTGAGCGGTAATTCGACGGGACGGGGCGCCCTTCAACCCAACCACATCGACAGAAGAACCCCACCGCCGAGGACGATGGTGATTCCGACGACGATGATCCCCATCACGGCGATCTGCTTGCCCGCCGAGGGCATTACAACTTCATCTGACTCCGCTTTTGCCGCGGGCGCGGTTTCTACCGAAGGTGCGGTTTCTGCCGAAGGTGCGGTTTCTGCCGCGGGTGTGGTTTCTTCTGCGGGTGCGTTTTCATCCGACATGAAGCTGTCCCGCTATGTTCATGAATTTTCGTTTCTCCGGTGCGAGAGC
>JADFTO010000042.1 GCA_022560215.1 Pseudomonadota bacterium
AATTTTCGTTTCAACGGGGCGAGAGCCCCTCCCCTCTCTTATGCGGGGCGGTTAATGATTGCATTTCCTGGTCCGTTTGCCAACCGGACAAAGCAGCCATCCCGTCAATACGGCTTGTACATGCGCTGCTCGGCGTCCTTTTCCGGTATCCGGAGAATTTGCTGGTCCTCGGGCAGGGCCAGTTGCTTCAGTAGGTATTCGGCGCGCTTGCGCACCGTGGCCGGCCGGGGCGTGCCGTAGATGACCCTGTCAACGATAGCGGGCCCGTCGATGGCGCCCTCGTCGATCCTCAGCGCCCGGATATAATCGGCGAGCGCCTTCTCATAGCGTCCCGTGCGGTCGTACAGGATGCCGCGGTTGGAATAGGCGGCGGCGTACACCGC
This sequence comes from Pseudomonadota bacterium, assembly GCA_022560215.1. Taxonomy (GTDB): domain Bacteria; phylum Pseudomonadota; class Alphaproteobacteria; order Rhodospirillales; family 2-02-FULL-58-16; genus JADFTO01. Next base: position 384 of record JADFTO010000042.1, read on the forward strand.
GACGCCGGTGATATCGTCGGACACCAGATTCTTTTGCAGGTAATCGATCAGGTAAGTGAATTCGGCCTCCGCCTCCACGTGGCGTCCGGCCTGCAAAAACGCCAACGCCCGGCCAATTAACGCGCCCCTGTGGTCGGGCGATACCGCCAAAGCCGCGTTGAAACGCTCCACGGCCTTGTCGTAATCGCCGTCGCCCAACATGATGTCGCCCTGGCGGACCTCGTAGTCGCCGGCGGGGGTATGGACATAACTCCGGACCACGGCCCAGAACGTGAACATGACGAAGGTGGCGAAGGCCATCAGGATGATGAACCGGCGCAGGACCCTGGGATTGATGGGTTTCTTCGGGCTCATAGGTTTCCGCTGAATATCACTCCGCCATAGGTGGCGGAGAAAACGAGGCACAGAAGCCCGGACGTGAACGAGGCGCGGCGTTTCAAGGTGAGCATGGTCTCTTCCGCCGGAAGTTTGCCGGTCTTGCGCTGCTCGCGGCGCACGGACATCACCCAGATCAGCTGGCGCACGGGGAAAAACAGGGCCAGGGCCAGGGCAATGGACAAGGGCCACCTATATTCCGCCGTAAAAATTGCTTCCATGATCTCAACCGGCCGCGTCCCGCGCCTCCGGGGACGGGACGGAATCTATCAAACTTTTCCCATCCGGCCAAAAAAAACCGGGGGAAGGGTCACCCTTCCCCCGGAATTTCGTCGCGTTTGGTCTAGAGTCGTTGGGCCTGTTCTTCGGCCGTGTCCCCGATATCGTCCACCAGGGATTCGATTTTCCTTTCGGGAATGGTGGACATTTCCATCTTGTAGGCGAGGAACCACATCATTCCCACGCCGAGCATCCAGAACAGGATCTGCCAAGCCCAGATGGAGGGCATGCCGAAGGTCCAGCCATCGACGCCGGCATTCGGCGCGCCGAAGATGTCGTTGCCGATAACGGCGCCGGGACCGATACCGAAGAACAACCAGGCCATCGTAATGCCCCAAGCCACGGGAACCAGACCCTTCTTCGATGCCGAAAGGCTGGCGTGCTCGCGCAGGAAGTTATGGAACTTCATGCGGTGAGCCGTGGCGGTTTCGTCCTGGGTCATCGCCGAAACGATGATGCAGGTGGTGGCGTTGAAGAGCATGCCCCACCCGGCCGAGTGGATCGTCAACGGCCAGCGGCCCCAGAAGTCGATGCCCATGTCCCTGAGAATTCCGAGGCCGAAATTCTCGGTGAAGATGACGCCGAGGATGCCGATCAAGAGGCCGTAAGTGGCGCCCTGACGCGTGATCCACGGAATCCAGCAGATGGCAGCCAGCGGCGTCCACATCTGGAAGCCGAAGGCCACGGCGAGGCCGCCCAACAGCACCAGGGCGTCACGCGAGTACGTCGCCACCAGGAGCGCGCTGATGACGATGAAGCCGACGCCCATGCGCCCGGCCAGCTTCTGCATGTTGTGCGTGGAAGCCGGGTTCAGGTAGCGCTTGTAGAGATCCCTCGTCAGGATGCCGCCCGCCGTCGACATGTAGGCAGCGCCCGTGGACTGCATGGCGGCCAGGGCGCAAACGGCCAACAGGCCGACCAGCCACGGTGAACCTTCCGCGATCAGGTTCATGTAGTGGGGCACGATGGAATCGGGCTTCGCCGCGATGGAATCCGGTAGCACGCTGGACAACGCCAGGCCCGCTTCGGTCACGGCCGGATTGGCGCCGAGCAGGTGCCCGCCCATGCCCGTGAACGCGGTGAAGAAGAACAGGATGAACCCGATCCCCAAGGAAGAGGCCCAGACCTGCTGCGGCGCGAACGGACGCGGGTCGGTGTTGGCGAACGACCACATGGTGAACGCAGGTGCCGATTGAATGCCCATCAGCGCGAACATGTAGGTCAGGATCATGATTCCGGTCCACAGGCCGCCGACCGGCGTCTCCTTGCCCAGGCCCGCCGTCCACTGGATGACCCCGGGAATGGCGAAGTAGGCGTTGTAGTCGCCGCCGCCAAAGCCCTTGGTGGTCCCCCATTTGCCGACGTCGGAGGCGGCCAGCTTGGCCAAGCCCTCCTGCATCGCATCCCAGCCGCCGACCGCGTTCAGCGCGATGGAGCCGTAGATTACGATGCCCAAGGCAAGCAGGATGCACTGCAGGGTGTCCACGTAGGCCACGGCGCGCAAGCCCCCCGACGCCACGTAGATGAACACCACGATCGACAGGATCCACATGCCGACGTTCTGGGTGAACATGCCGTCCGGGAAGGCATCTGTCACCGTGATCACGTTGAACAGATACCCGGACGCCCCCAACTGCACGCCGAGATACGGAATGGAGTACAGCAGGGCCACGACCACCGTCAGGATGCGGATGAAGTCACCCTGGAAATAGGTGCCAAGCATCTCGCCCGGCGTCACGAACCCATAGCGTTTGCCCAGCATCCACTGGCGCTTCAGGAAGATGACCCCGGTGAACGGGATGGTGATGGTGTAGAACGACGCGTAGGCGTATTGGAACCCATCGCGGTACACCAGTCCCGGATGGCCCATGAAGGTCCAGCCCGAGAACGACGTGGCGGTGGCGGCCAGGATAAACACCCATAGAGACAACTTACGGCCAGCGATGAAGTAGTCACTGGCCGTCTTAGCCATCTGGGCGCTTCTCCAGCCCCAATAGATGCAGTACACCCAATAGAGCACCACAAATGCGAATAACCAGATGATTTTAGCTTCCAAGGTTCGTCTCCCCCTTCCTGTTTAGTCCTAAAGGACCCTCACAGCATTGGACCCCGTAAGGCCCATTCACGTGGCCTCTCAAAAAAGACTGGCCCTCTCCGTACGGTCCCCCCGAAGGGGCCACACACAAGGCCTCTTAAACAGTAGTTTGACCCTCTATTACAGGCCCCCCACGGGCCCACGCGCGTGGGCCCTTTAACCGTCTTTGTTTATTTAACCGTCTTTGTTTATACCGGAATGTACCCTGTCACAGGAAAGCCGATCAGGTCAATATTTGTTTGACCGGCGAGAACGGCCATTTCCAAGGATAAAACCGGATCGGTGAGCATCCCGGACTCTCTGGATATCCAGGCGGGACGGGCCCTGAATCGGATCAATCGACTCCCGCGGATTCCCCCGGATCGACCGGATTGTACGGCATTAACAGAATCATCCTCCTCGGGGCACGGAATATCGGGTTCATTTTGGAAATAGCAGCTCATTCTTGTAAAATCGGAATTTTTGCGTTATTAGTTTTTTCAAATCACTTTTTATCACTTTTTCGTGAAGGGGGGAGGGGCGCCCTTTGGCTTTTCAAGTCTCCAGGAAACTGTACCGCGCAACCCATATCCGTGGGGTGACGCATCCCGGCGGAAAAGGCGGCGGTCGCCTTCCGCTTAAACCTCTGACTAAACGAATTCTATTCTCCCCCGTTCTTTTCCGATCCTGACAATCGGAAAGCTATAGCCCGCTTGGAATTTTCCGGGCGCTTTTTTGGGGGGGAAGCAACAAAAAAACAATAAGAAACTATCTAGGAGTCCGCTGCAAAATTGGCGGGCGTAGCGCAGTGAGGCGGCTTGGAAGGGGATTTCGGTTCCAGTGTTTATTAGACGGAGGCTTTCTCTTATCTCGACGGGAACCATACCTGTTGTCTGCTTTTTTGCGGCGGCGGGTAGGCTTTGCGCCTTTCCTCCCTTGACCGAGAGTTCGAAACATTTAGGCGAAACCAGAACGGCACCTAAAGCCCCCTCCTGACCGGAGAGGGACCGTCGCCTCGTGATCTATCTCAGACAACGGTCGCGGGACTTAATAGAAGGGAAAATCGAAGGGGAAAAATCTAATGGTTTACACGAAAAAGCATCCGGCTCTTCTGATCATGGGCATTATCTTAATCGCAATCGCTTTTATGGCCGATTCCGGCGCCATGAGCGGATTGATTGGATTTCTGAAAAATAAGAAGTATGTCGGCGAAATGGTCGGCATGGGATATGCGTTCGGCGCCGTCGGCTTCATCATCGGCGCCTGGCACATGTGGGGCACCCACAAGGAAGGCAACGCCGATTATTACCTGTCGTCGGTAGCCGGCGGCCTTTTCATCCTCGTGGTGGCGATGACCGTGCGCTGGTTCGTGGCGCCGTGGATCGCCGTCATGAGCAAGGCCTTTGGCCCCGTGATGGGCGCCAAATACCTGCACGACGTGCTCGGCCTCAACTACGTGGTCTTGGGCATCCTCGCCGGCATCATAATCGTCAATGTGTTCAAGATACCCGAATGGGCCGAGAACGGGGTGCGTCTTTCCCGTCTGGGCCTGAAAACGGGCGTCATCCTGTTGGGCACGCTCTACAGCCTGGGCGAGCTGGCATCGCTCGGCAAGCTGTCGGCCGTCATGGTCGGCATCTTCGTTCTCGGCGCCGTCGGCATGGTGCTGTGGCTGGGCCGTATGCGTAAGATCCCCAACTCCATGGGCGGCGTGCTTGCAGCCGGCATGGGCGTTTGCGGCGTCTCCGCCACGATCGCCGCCGCGCCGGTCGTCAATGCCAAGGCGGTCGAGATCGCCTACACCATCGGCACCATCCTGCTGTGGGGCGTCGGCTGCATGTTCCTGTTCCCGGTCATCGGCCACTTGCTCGACCTCGGCTACATCCAGTTCGGCGCCTGGGCCGGCACCGGCATCCTCAATTCGGCGCAGGTCGCGGGCGCGGCGCTCGCCTATCAGCCGGACGGCATCGAGACGCTGAAGGTGGCCGAGATCTTCAACATCACCCGCGTGCTGTTCCTGCCGATCATCGTGCTCTGGCTGGCCCTCTGGTACGTCAAGCACGAGGGCGAGGAGAACACCCAGCAAGTCAAGATCGGCAAAGTGATCATCGAGAAGTTCCCGGTGTTCGTGCTCGGCTTCATCCTGATGTTCGCCCTGTCTTCGACCGGCGTCTTCGCGCCGGCCCAGCACTACAAGGGCAAATACTTCGACAACGACATCAAGACCGAAAAGTTGCTGAAGGACGAGCAGATCGCAGCGGTCACCGCCGATATGGGCAAACTTGAAAGGGATGACCAGAAGGCGGCCATTTCCCGGATGCTCAAAAACAAGAAAGTCATGAGCATCGACGACGAGACACTGATCCGCGGCATCTACAACGCCAAGGTCTTCTCCAAGGCCGCCAACAAGGTCCTCAAGAGGGCGACCAAGGCGGTCCGGCACACGGCGCCGATGATCGGTAAGTTCCGACAATGGATCACCCTTCTCTTCGCCTTCGGACTGACCGGGCTCGGCATGCAGATCACGTTTTCCGCCATGAAACAGGCGGGCGGACAGCCCCTGGTGATCGGCGGCATCGTCGGCACCACGAAAGCGGTGGCGGCGCTGATCGTGATCCTGATGTTCGTGCGCGAAACCATTTAGCGGGAGTACGTTGAAATGACCGAACAAGAATACGAACCTCAAGACATCGCCCCGCAGGAAGAGCCGGAAGAGGAGGGCGCCAAGTTCCTTCGTGGTTCGGCTCTCTCCATATTCCAAGGCGACCGCCATGAGGACTTCACCGCGCTTTTTTTCGCGCTGGTGGTCGCCCTTGGCGTCTACGTCATGTTCAGTTGATCCGGGCGGCTTGAACGGAAACCCCGGCGTCTTGGCGGGCGCCGGGGTTTCCTTTGTCCCTACGATGTATTACGCGCCCTCTTCCAGGTTTATGATGGGGTTTTGAAAATCGACAAAATCATCCTTGCCAGCCACGGCACGCTCGGGGCCAAGGCCGCTGAAGACGCGGCCTTCGAGTTGTGCGTGGAGAACGGCGCGTCGCTTTACCATCTTCTCGTCGTGCCGGATTTCTGGAAGGGCATGATGGGCGATGACTGGCTCAACAACGCGGTTACGCGAATCCGTTTCGGCAACTACGTCGAAGACCTGTTGGCGGGGGACGCGGACGAGGAAATTGACCGCCTCGCCAAGGCGGCCGAATTACTAGGCGTTTCCTATTCCCACGATATCAGGCTGGGCAAGCCCGCGAAATGTCTGGCCGAAGCCTGCGGCGCCGGCGGCTTCGATCTTGCCGTCATCGGTTCGCCGCGCCCGAAGGGAGCCCCCGGATACCGTTCGCGCATGACGCTCGATCCGCTCGTGCGTTCGCTTAACGTCCGCCTGATGATTATTCCCCACCCAGGACAATGAACACCGAACCAGAGAGCGAAGGACAGGACGCCGCCTGGGTGACCATAGAAACCCCCTTCGATGCCGGACAGCTCAAGGGTTTTGTGGACGATATCGAACGTCTGTACCGCATCAATTCCCTGCTCGAGTTCAAGGAATGGCGGAATATCGGTAACGGGAAATACCTGTTTAGGGCCAAGAACCTGAGCCTCGGCAAAAGCCTGGAAATGGTCCTGAATGTGGCGGCAGACGAAGGTGGGGTTAACGTCACCTATTCCAGCGGACTTAAAACGGCGACCCGATTCCGCATCGAGCCGAATCCGGACGGATTGGCTTCACTGGTCATCACCGACGACTATGGCGGGCTCCCTGCCGAGGAGCGTGAAGCCCGCATCGACGAAGTCGACAAAAGCCTGGTGCAGTGGGGCCGCGATATCCATCGCTACTTGCATCAGTGGAAACGCTGGTCTTGGCTTCCCGGATGGCAGTGGTACATGCGCCGCATCTGGCAGCCGATGAAACCGTCGGCCCGGCGCATCACCTTCATGATTGTCGCAATCACGCTGGCCGAATTCGTGCTGTTCCTGTTCGTGATCCTGATCTTCTGGTTGGAACTCGGCAAATTCCTCGATTTATAGCGGCCCCAGTTTCCTTGGACACGGAATTGAGTTAACCGAGCGTCCAAGGAGGGCCGCCTTATGAATGAGATTTTTGAGAAGGATGTTGCTGTTGATGGGCCGGTGGCAAACGAGGGCGAGCGAAGCTCGTCCACGGTTTCCACGGGCCGCGGATCGGTTCGCTGGAACGTGGGCGGCGGTGCCCGGCGAGGCGGCCCAGTCCTTCACGGCAGGTAGATGCCGCCGTTGACGTGAATGGTCTGTCCGGTGATGTAGCGGCTCACGGGCAGGCAGAGATGGCGGACCATGGCCGCCACTTCCTCGGGCCGGCCCATGCGGCCGACCAGGGGGGGGCGGAACTTCTTGCCGTGGGGCACGGAATCGGACGTGCTCGAAGCCTCGCGGGTGGTGTCGATGGTGCCCGGCACGACGCAATTGGCGGTGATGCCCCGGGAGCCGAATTCGGTGGCGATGGCCTTGGTCAGGCCCACCAGCCCCGCCTTGGCCGCCATCACGTGGGGACGCTCCCTGGCGCCGAAATGGGCCGACAGGCCGCCCATGTTGATGATGGTTCCGCCGCCCCGTTCGATCATGTGGGGGATACAGGCCTGGGAGCAGAGGAAGGCGGCGTCAAGGATAATGGACGTGATCTCGCGCCATTCCTTGAAGCCGATCTCCAGGAACGGCGCTTCCCGGCGGACGGCGGCGTTGTTGATGAGGATATCGACGCCGCTGAAGGCCTCGATTGTCTCGTCCACCAGCCGGGTCACGTCGCGGGGCTCGGTGACGTCCCCCTGGCTCACCCGCGCCTGGCCGCCCGCGGCCTCTATCTCGGCGGCCACCGCCCGGGACTGCTCGACCGAGGAGCGGATGTTGAGCATGACCGCGGCCCCGCTCCCGGCCAGCGCCAGGGCCGTGGCGCGGCCGATGTTGCGCGCCGCCCCGGTGATGATGGCGACCTTGCCTTGCAACTCGTTAGCCATGGGATCCTCCTGATCAAGGGGGGTGTGCCGTCACCCGCGGAAATCGGCCAGGCCCGAGAGGTCCGCCCGCCCGGCAAGGGTCTCGCAGAAGGACGCCAGGCGTCCGGCCTGGTCCTCGGTCCAGCCGCCGAAGATGGCGTTGAGGGTGAATTTGCCAAGCAGGTCGGCCCGGGTCAGGGGCTGGCGCCGGCCGCCGCGCAGGTGGGGGCGCCGGATCTCGTGAACCGTTCCGTCCTTCAGGGTCGCCTTCAGGTGGCCGGTGTAGTTGGACGGGTATTCGTTGTCGGGATCGACCCGGTAGCGGACCTTGGCGGCAAGCCCAAGCACGGCTGAGTCGCTGATCCTGTCGTCCGTGAACTGGGCCAGGCCGGCGTCCCCGTCGAGGAATCCGACGGCCACGCAATAAGGCGTCGAGAACTTGGCGCCGTAGGGCGACGGCGGGCGCTGCTTGGAAGCCAGCGGCTCCCACAGCCTGTGCAGGGTCCTCTCGGCGGCCTCGCAGGTAATCTCGGCGATGTCGTCCGGGGCGATGCCCAAACCCTTAAGCTCGATGGCGCAATCGATGTAGGGCTGGGTCATGGTGCCGCAGGCGAAGGGCTTGAAGGCCAGCCTTTCGATCTCCCAGCTCACGCCGAGACCGTCGAGGAGTGGGGCGAAATCGGGATCCAGCGCGGGCGCGAAGCCGAAGAAGAAGCCGTGCTCGCCCTCGAACACGGTGCGGGGGCCGGTGAACCCGTGTTGCCCTAGGAGCGCCGCCCTGAGGCCCGACTGGGCGGCCCAGCCGGCGTGCATGCGCTTTGTCCAGGAGCCTTCCGCCAGGTATTCGATGATGCCCGAGGACATGGAACCGGAAATCCCCAAGGCGTCGACCAGGGCGCGGGCGGGGAGCCCGAGGGCGACGCCGACGCCGGCGGCGGCGGCGAAGGTGCCGAGCACGGCGGTGGGATGGAAGCCGGCGGAATGGATATGGGTGCCGGCCACCAGCCCCAGCCGGCACATGACCTCTATGCCCGCCGCGATGCCGGCGAGCGCGCGGTCGCCGCCGAGGCCGTAGCGCTCGGCGGCGGCGAGCACGGCGGGCACCACCACGGCGCCGGTATGGACCGGGCAGCCCTCGAAGGTGTTGTCGAAATCCTCGCCATGGGCGGCGGTGCCGTTGATCATGGCGGCGCCCGCGGCGTCGAACCCGGCCCCGTGGCCGAGCGCCGTGCAGGGGCCGTCCCCGTCCCAGGACGCGATCAGCGCTTCCATGTAATCGGTCTTGCGCGCCGCCACCGCGAGCCCGGCCACGTCGATCAGCGTGTCTATGGCGGCGTCCCGGACGCTGCCTGGGATGTGGGCGGGATCCAGGCCCGCCAGCCAATGGGACAAGGTTTCCGATACGCTGTGCGCGTCCGCCGTCGAGCCATCCCCCATGGTGAAGTCCCCTCCCCGGATTTTCGCCTCCCGGCCGGCGGCCCCACAAGAGCAAAGCCGGCCGCCGATGGCAACAGTTTTGACTTAGAGTCTATCTGGATAATATTGACCCCCTCTGACCGAGGGCATTTGGTCTTGGAGTAGGAGCGCTTTGCAGAGCGTAGCGGGGCTACGCTCAAAAAGCGCGACGCCCGCCAAGCCCAAATGCCCCGGCCCCCGAAGGGGTGGCATGTGGCGGCCGTCCGCTGAGTTGCGCCGATTGCCCGATGCCCCGCATCGCGCCGCACGGCGCGCCTTGCGGAGCGACTCGCCACATGCCATCAGAGGGGGTCACTATTATCCAGATAGACTCTAGGATAGGAGCGCCATAAATTCCCGGGACCGGCGGCATACGGAAAAAGGCGAACACCCATGGCAAGCCCTAAAAACCTGGCCCGGAAGCTGATCGAAAGCCACTTGTGCGCGGGCGACATGGTCCCTGGCGAGGAGATCCAGCTGGCCGTCGATCAGGTCCTGTTGCAGGACGCCACCGGCACCCTGACCATGCTGGCGCTGGAAGCCATCGGCCTCGAGCGGGTGCGCGTCGAACTCTGCGCCCAGTACGTGGACCACGGCCTCATGCAGGCCGATTTCAGGAATCCCGACGACCATATCTACCTGCACACCGCCGCCCAGCGCTTCGGCATCTGGTACAGCCCGCCCGGCAACGGCATCAGCCATCCCGTGCACATGGAGCGCTTCGGGGTGCCCGGCAAGTTCCTGCTCGGCGCCGACAGCCACACGCCCTCGGCGGGCTCGCTCGGCATGCTCGGCATCGGCGCGGGCAGCATCGAAGTGGCCACCGTGCTGGCCGGGGAGCCCTTCTTCATCTCCATGCCTGAAATCTGGGGCGTCAGGCTGACGGGCCGATTGCCCGACTGGGTGAGCGCCAAGGACGTGATCCTGGAGATGTTGCGCCGCCATACCGTGAAGGGCGGCATCGGACGCCTGGTCGAATACTACGGCCCCGGCGTCGCCGGCTTGAGCGCCATGGACCGCCACGTGATCGCCAACATGGGGGCCGAGCTCGGCGTCACCACCAGCCTCTTTCCCTCCGACGAACGGACCCGGGCCTTCCTCGAGGAAAACGGCCGCGGGGACTGCTGGATCGAGCTCGCCGCCGACGAGGGCGCCGCCTACGACGTCCATGACGAGATAGACCTGTCCCGCCTCGAGCCCCTGATCGCCACGCCGTCGAGCCCGGACAACGTGGTGCCGGTGCGCGATGTCGCGGGCCGGCCGGTCTACCAGTCCTACATCGGGTCCTCGGCCAACCCGGGCTACCGGGACTTCGCCCTGCCCGCGCTCATGGTCCGGGACCGCAAAATCGCGCCCGGCCTGTCGTTCGACGTCAACCCCTCGACCCGCCAGGTGCTGACCAACCTGACCAGCGGAGGGATGCTGACCAACCTGATCGCGGCCGGCGGGCGCATTCACCAGGCGGGCTGCAACGGCTGCATGGGCATGGGCCAGGCGCCGGCGACGGGCCGCAATTCGCTGCGCACCGTGCCCCGCAACTTCCCCGGCCGCTCCGGCGTCAAGGAGGACAGCGTTTACCTGTGCAGCCCGGAGACGGCGACCGCGTCCGCGATCACCGGCCGCATCACCGACCCCAGGGACTTGGGCATCCCCTATCCCCGGGTGGCTTACCCCAAGGACCCGATCATCCTCGACGGCATGGTGATCCAGCCCCCCGGCGCCGCCGAGGCCAAGGATGTCGAGATCGTCAAGGGACCGGGCATCGCGGCGCTGCCCCCCATCGAGCCCCTAGGCGACAAGATCGAGGGACCCGTGCTCTTGGTCCTCGGCGACGACGTTTCCACCGACACCATCATACCGTCCGGCGCCCGGGTCATGCCCTACCGCAGCAACGTCCAGAAGATCAGCGATTTCTGCTTCGAGCAGGTGGACGGGAGCTACGTCGAGCGCGCCAAGGCGACGCGGACTGCGGGCGGTCACGTGATCGTCGCCGGGCTCAACTACGGCCAGGGCTCGAGCCGGGAGCACGCCGTGCTGGCGCCCCGCTATCTCGGCCTCAAGCTCGTCATCGCCAAGGGCTTCGCCCGCATCCACCGGGGGAACCTGATCAACGCCGGCGTCCTGCCGCTGACCTTCGCCGAGGACGCCGACTATGACCTCATCGAAGCCGGCGACGCGGCCCGCATGACCGGCGTTCTGAATGGCGTCGGGAAGCCGGACGGGCTCACCGTCCGCATCGGGGCGAGGGAAGTCCCGGTCAGGCTCGAGCTGACGCCCCGCCAGGCCGATATCCTGACGGCCGGGGGGCTGATCAACTGGCTGGCCGCGAAAGCCGCCTGAGCCCACCTCCTTGTCGTGGGAATGGGCCGATCCGTGTTTTATGATACGGCGCGCCCCATAAACGGCGGGCGAATTCTACGAGACATGCCTCGGCTTCAGGGACGTCCGCCAGGGCCGGGTCCGGGCCACTTCCTTTTGGACTCCGCCCACCATTGGCGCCAGGCCCGGATGTCGTAGCCGAAACGTTTCCCGGTCACCGCGCCAAGCGCGCCAATGATGTCGCCCCTGAGCCACGCAGGATCTGCGGCCCGGTCCAGGCGGCGGATCAGGCTAGCCACCGTTGCATCGTCGTTCTGGCCGACCCAGCTCACCGCGAACAGGGCCATGGGCAGGGAATCGAACCACTTCTGCGGCCGATTCGAGACTTGAATCCAAGGCCGTTCCAGCAGGGCCACGGGCACCCTTCCCCGACCGGCCACGCCCATACCCCAGAGGAGAATATGGCGCCCAAGATTGACGGCCCTTGGCGTCAATCTGCCGCCAAACATGGCCACCGTCTTGTCCGGAAACGGCGAGTCCAGGGCGGCCTCGAAGAATCCACGCGGGGGTCCGGCGAGGGCCCATCCGTATACCGAGTCGCGCAGTCGGGTGCGGTAGGTGTCGGGTTTGGAAACGGCTTCGTTCATGATCGTCCTGGCGGCAGTCCAGTCGACCGCCCCGGGGGTCGGGGGCGATGGCCAGGCCGGAGGCGGATCCGGCGGCAAGATCGGGGATGAAGAGGGGGGCGGGCCCCACAATATGCCGCGCCCTTCGGAGCCGGTACCGCTCACATAGACCCGCCCATCATAGACGACGACATCGACGGGCCGGCCGCCCGCGAGGTCCTGCACCCGGCGCCAACGGCGTCCATCCCCGCTGTGCCACAGGGCGCCGCCGCCCGAGGCGTCGCCGACGCCCCAAAACCCATCGGCGTCGGCGGCGAAGGCCCGTAGCGGCGGCATTGTCGCGGCGTCGGCGAGGCGCTTGCTGAGCCGCCCGTCGGTACGCCAGAAAGCCGCACCGCCGGCATCGCGAACCAGCCCGTAGACGCCTCCCTTGGCGGCAGCCAGGTCGAGCGTCCTCGCCGTCTCGGGCCAACCCGGGACTTCCGTCACGGCGTCGCCGTCAAGGACCAGCAAGGGGAAGCGCGGCGTGCCGTGGCGGCGCTCGACAAGAGCGCCGAACAGACGCCCGTCGAAACCTGCCAGGGCGATGATGCGGGAGATTTGTCGCTTCGGCGTCGGATGGTCGTAAATCTGCCGCCAGCGCAGGCCGCCGTCGGTTGATAGGTGGAGCCCCGCCCGCCAGGCCGATGTCGCCGCATAAAGGCGCCCGCCCAGACTTTCCATGGCGTGGACGTGAAACATCGGCGGGTCGCCGGGCATCACCCGCAGTTGCCAGTTGTCCCCGTCGGTGACCGCAATATGGCCCCAGCCGACGGAAGGGCGCGGGTCCTCGTAGGGCCAGTAAAGAAGCCCGCCAGCAGCCACCGGCGTGCCCACGTCCTGGGTGAACAGGTGACGCTCGAAACGAAGATCGCCGACCGCAAGACCGAGGCTGTAGAGGTCAGCCGAATTGTGATCGGGATAACGGACGCTGTTGGCAAACCACACCCGCCCCCGGTAGCCGATCAGGGCGGACAGGGTCGGCCAGGGGCCGACGGTCACCAGAACTTCCAGGGCGCGCGTCGGGTCATTCGGCGGCGGAGTGACGGACTCGGCGACGCTTCGCCCGCCGGCCAATGGAAGCAGCACGGCAGCAACAACCAACAGCCGGCCGGTGTGTTTCATGGCTTTGGGTCTCCGGCGCAGCGGAAACCAACCATGTCGAGTCCGATGTCGGGCGGGTTGCCGTGACGGTAGGCGGTGCTGAGGCAGGCGACAACGTCAACAACCTCCGCCGGCCGGTTCCTCTCCAGCCGCACCTTGCCGTCGTCAACGATGATGCACAAAGCCAGGCTGCGTATCCCAACGTCCAAAGCCGCATGGCAGGTCATCGTCTTCTCCCTCTTGGGTTCCTCACGTATCGTGAGCCTAGAGCGGTTCAGGATTGATAGGAATCAATTTGATGGGAGCAGATCGGTTCATCCGGGCAGGCGCGGCGCGCCCAGCGATGCCGCAGCATCGGGCAAGCATCGGGCAAGCGTTGCAACGCACCCGG